>JAFXJR010000070.1 GCA_017532145.1 Lachnospiraceae bacterium
CAGATGGAGACTGTATTGAAGATAGCCAGAGAAATGGGCAGCAGTATTCAGGTAAAACCGGAAGGCATTCAGGTATGTGTAAGGAAAAGCCTGCAGGCCTGTCCTTATATAAAGACGGATGTTTATGATGGTTTTCCTACCGATTTGCAGTCACCGATGATGGTAGCCCTAGCAGTAGCCAGGGGAGAAAGCTGTATAGAAGAAAGGATATTTGAGGATAGATTCCGTATTATAGAGGATTTGAAAAAGATGGGAGCAGATATCCATGCAGCAGGCAGCAGTGCCAGAATCCATGGAGTAGACAGATTAAAAGGTGCGGAAGTAGCTGCACAGGAATTGAGAGGAGGGGCAGCCCTTGTAGTGGCAGGATTGGCAGCGAAGGGAGAGACACTCATCAGAAACAGACATTTTATTGAAAGAGGATATGAAGATATCTGTCGGGATTTTAAGCGATTGGGAGCAGATATTCGCATTGAGTAGATAAGAGGAAGAATATGGAGTATGATATAAAGGAGAAAAAGAAACGACCCCAAAATACCAATTTAAAGCTGATTAAAAATGGGGATATGATACTGACAGAGAAAGGGAGAGACATCCTTAGTTCCCCCAAGCCATATACAGCTTTATGGGAAAAACTAAAATTTTGGGAAGATAAAAAGCTAAGAATCATAGGAATTGGAGTGCTTCTGGCTATGGTACTGCTTTTGGCAGTCGGCTACTATGTGCTGACCAGCTACAGGGTAAATACTGTCTATGTGGAAGGAAATATCCACTATACAAATGAGGAAATTACTGAGATGGTGATGAGTGGTAATCTGGGGAATAACTCCCTTTATCTGGCATTAAAGTATAAGGATAGGGGAGTGGAAAATATTCCTTTTGTAGAAAAGATGGATGTCACTATTCTTTCTCCGGACAGTATCCGTATCAGTGTCTATGAAAAGCCTCTGGCCGGATATGTGGAATATTTAGGACGGTATATGTATTTTGACAAAGATGGAACGGTAGTGGAAAGCTCCAATATAAAGACAGCCGGTGTAGCACAGGTGACGGGACTGGATTTTCCTTATGTGGTTTTGAATGAGCCTCTGCCAGTGGAAAATAAAGATATTTTTCAACAGATACTGAATATTACCCAGTTGTTATCTAAATATGAATTGATAACAGATAAAATTTTCTTTGATTATCACTATAATCTTACCTTATATTTTGGAGAAGTAAAGGTTTTACTGGGCAAGGGAGATACTTTGGAGGGAAAGATTATGCGTCTTCAGTATATCCTACCAGAGCTTGAGGGAAAGAAGGGAATCCTGCAAATGGAGAACTATGATGAGAATAGTAAAAATATTCCTTTCCATCAGGAAAACGCGAAGGATTAAAGTAAAAGCGTGCGGAAAAAAAAGAAAAATAGGTTGTCAAATGGAGAAAATAATTATATGATAATATATAGTTAGTGAATTGGGATAATGAAGGAGGAACCACCTTGCTGGAGATTAAAACAAACGATGCCGAGCCCGCAGCAAAGATTAGAGTAGTAGGAGTTGGCGGTGCAGGAAATAATGCTGTAAATAGAATGATAAATGAAAAAATTAGTGGAGTAGAGTTCATTGGAATTAACACGGATAAGCAGGCACTTCAGCTTTGTAAGGCACCGAAGCTGCTTCAGATTGGAGAAAAGCTGACCAAGGGACTCGGTGCAGGAGCAAGGCCTGAGATTGGGCAGATGGCAGCAGAAGAAAGTATAGAAGAGATTACAGCAGCCATCACAGGAGCCGATATGATATTTGTAACCTGTGGTATGGGTGGTGGTACCGGAACCGGTGCAGCACCTGTAGTATCCAGGATTGCAAAGGAACTGGGAATCTTGACGGTAGGTGTGGTGACAAAGCCTTTTCGTTTTGAGGCCAAAGCTCGTATGACCAATGCTTTGAATGGTATTGAGAAAATCAAGGAATGTGTAGATACCTTAATCGTTATCCCCAATGATAAGCTATTGGAGATTGTAGATAGAAGGACAACCATGCCGGATGCACTAAAGAAAGCAGACGAAGTACTGCAGCAGGCAGTTCAGGGTATTACGGATTTAATTAACCTTCCTGCGGTTATCAACTTGGATTTTGCAGATGTGCAGACAGTAATGAAGGACAAGGGAATTGCACATATCGGTATTGGTTATGGCAGAGGTGATGACAAAGCCAGTGAAGCAGTAAAGATGGCAGTAGAAAGTCCTCTGTTGGAAACCAGTATATCTGGTGGAGCCAGCCATGTGATTATTAATGTATCTGGAGAGATTACATTGACAGATGCAGCTGATGCAGCAGATTATGTACAAAAGTTGGCTGGTGATGAAGTAAATATTATTTTTGGTGCAATGTATGATGAAACCAAGAAGGATGCCTGTCAGGTTACGGTTATTGCTACGGGCTTGGAGGATGGAAGCTCAAGGTCATCTGCGATGAATACTGCTGCAGCAAATCCTTATGGTACATATAGACAGGGTTATGTACAGCCAAATGCTATGCAGGGTAAGCAGGGATTTAATCCAAATATGAATCCGGGGATGAATGCTGGAATGAACCAGGGAATGAATCCGAATATGGGTCCAGGGATGAATGCCGGAATGAACCAGGGAATGAATCCTGGTATGGCAGGTAATGTTAATGTGAATCCTTCTTTGAATTATATGCCTAATTCCCCATTAGGCAATCAGGGTGTCAATCCAATACCAGGGATTAATATGCCGGGAGAAATCAGAAGTACAGTAGAGCCACAAACACTGAAGATTCCTGATTTCTTGCAAAATAGAAAATAAAAGATAACGATTAAAGAGATAAAGAATGAATTTCCCACCAGACAGATGAGACAATCTGTTTGGTGGGAGTTTTTGTTATTTGGTAGAGTCTATCAAGTCGTATTGTGCGGTGAAAAGAAAAGGGGCTTGAGGTCTTTCGACAAAAAAAAAGTACAGGACTGTATATAATGGAGCAGGAAGGGGGTGAAAAACAGAACGTTGCAGATAGATGGTCTATGAGGTATATGTTGACAGTCTTTTTCTGGTCAATTTTGTAATGAACCTGTATCTGTATTTCCTGGCAGCAAAAACACTGAAACGTACTGTCACACGTTCCAGAATCTTTATAGGGAGTGCAGTTGCAGCAGTTATTCCTATTCTGCTTCTGCTTTTGCCGGGATTTCCCATATGGTTGAAGAGATTTGTAGGTCCTGTGGTTATCAGTATGGTGACAACTACAGTGATTTTCAGATTAAAAACGATAGAAACAGTGTTTCGTATAACAGGATATCTAATGATTTATGCTCTGGTTTTTGGGGGAATGATGAAATTTTTACTGTCGGGATTTTCTTTTTTGGCAGAACGACAGAAAAATGTATGGTATATACTGGGTATGGGAATGATTGGATACCAGGTAGCAGCCTGGTGGCTGGAACAGACTTCAGGAAAACAAACGACAGAAATTTGCAAGGTACGTCTCTGTGGATATGGTCGGGAAATGGAGGTAGAGGCACTGATTGATACGGGAAACAGTTTAAGGGAGCCTATCAGTGGGAAGCCAGTTTCTATAGTAGATAAGGAAGTATTGGATAGATTTCCTGAACTGAGGATTCCTGAAAAGTTGAAGGTCATTCCTTACCATAGTGTAGGAAAGACAAACGGAATCATGGAGGGCTATGAGATACCAGAGCTTTTGGTAAAAATCAGTGGAGAAAGTATTCCATGGCAGGGAGCAGTAGTAGCTATCAGCAAAAATGGGATATCAGCGGACAGAAGGTATCAGATGATATTGCATCCAGATTTATGTAAAGAAGCGTCCAAAAAAAGGGGTGTTATTTGATATTCAGACGACCAGGAGGGAATGTAGATGATTTTTAAGGTGGCAATACCAGGAAAAATCCAATTTAAAATAGTAAAAAAAGACCCCGGCTTTTTTGTGTCCAGACAGGGAGACATTCATTATATAGGGGGAACAGAAGTACTGCCACCACCATTAGAGGTGGAGAAGGAAAATGAGGTCATCAGTGACTTGGGTACAGAGTATGAGGATGAGGCCAAATCCATATTGATTGAACATAATCTTAGACTGGTGGTATACATAGCAAAGAAGTTCGATAATACAGGAGTAGGAGTAGAGGATTTAATTTCTATTGGGACTATCGGGTTGATTAAGTCCATTAACACCTTTAATCCTGAAAAAAATATCAAGTTGGCTACTTATGCTTCCCGATGTATTGAAAATGAGATATTGATGTATTTAAGAAGGAATAATAAGACTAGAATGGAGGTTTCCATTGATGAGCCGCTGAATGTGGACTGGGATGGAAATGAGCTGTTGTTGTCAGATATCCTTGGTACAGATGAGGATGTCATTTATCGGGATATTGAAAATGAGGTAGAGAAAAAACTGTTGCTTAAGGCAATCAGTAAGCTGTCTGACAGAGAGAGAACCATTATCAATCTCCGCTTTGGTCTGGGAACACCGGATGGGAAGGAAATGACTCAAAAGGAGGTGGCAGCGTTTCTGGGTATTTCCCAGTCTTATATTTCCAGACTGGAGAAGAAAATAATGAAACGGTTAAAAAAGGAGCTGAGTAAGGAAGAATAGATTTGAAACAGTTGTAGAAACAGGTAAAAGGGGTTGATATATAGAGGTGCAGAAAGAGACGGCTTTTTCTGCACCTTTCGGCATAGAGATAAGGGATTGGGGATAAATCATATATTTTGTCACAAATCGTTTTGCTTATCCTGAATCAACTTAGTACATTGAATAATTAATCACTGATACATGAGATAATGGTCTTCAGTGTACAGATTAAAAAATGCAGGTGAATTGGTGCTGTATTGAGGCTTTTTAATCTGTGCTGTGGAAGGTACAGACCAGTCAAACGTCAGTAAATGGATATTTGGTTTTGACTCAGCGTTTCTTTAGATGTCTACAATAATAATATCAGGACCGATTTTTCGGATATTTTTAACAGGAATAACAAATTCTGGTTCTCCTCCTAAAAAGCAACAGAGCTTATTGCTACTTGGAATAATAAGCTTACAGATTTGTCCACTGCATTCATCAAATTCCAAATCGCCTATTTTTCCAAGGCATTTGCCATCCTTAAGATTGATAACCGATTTACATTTTAATTCAGAAAACGGCATGGGATGCACCAAGATTCTCTTTTTTACAGCATATGCAACAGAGGGAGAATGGGATTCAGTCTCAGGGGTGAAATGTATAATTTTCTTTCTTTCTGTGCATTATCTAATAAGAGAAAGAATGGCAGGAGGCAGGGCTTCCGGCTTTGAAAGGAGTATCGTGATTGGTATGGCACAGGGAAAGGTTGAAATTTGCGGAGTGAATACTTCCAAGCTGCCATTATTAAAGAATGCAGAAAAGGAAGAATTGTTTGCCAGAATTGAAAAGGGGGATATGGGAGCAAGGGAGGAATATATCAAAGGAAATCTCAGGCTGGTCTTAAGTGTAATTAAACGTTTTTCCTCCAGTAATGAAAATGTAGACGATTTGTTTCAGATAGGATGTATCGGGCTGATTAAAGCGATAGACAACTTTGATTCCACCCTGAATGTAAAGTTTTCTACCTATGCAGTTCCCATGATTATAGGAGAAATCAGACGTTTTTTAAGAGATAATAATTCTATTCGGGTGAGTCGTTCTTTAAAGGATACGGCCTATAAAGCCATTTATGCCAGAGAGAATCTGACCAGAAAAAATGCAAAGGAGCCTACCATTAATGAGATTGCTGCTGAAATCGGTATTTCCAAGGAAGATATTGTCTATGCACTGGATGCTATCCAAAATCCCATGAGCCTGTATGAACCGATTTTTACAGATGGTGGAGATACCCTTTATGTGATGGATCAGATTAGTGATAAAAAAAATAAGGAAGAAACCTGGGTGGAGCATCTTTCCTTAAGTGAGGCCATGAAGCGACTGGGAGAAAGAGAGCATGAAATTATTACTCTTCGTTTTTTTGAAGGCAAGACACAGATGGAGGTAGCTGAGCTAATTGGAATTTCACAGGCACAGGTATCCAGACTGGAGAAAAATGCGCTAAAGACGATGAAGGGATATTTGACGGCCTAGTACTACTGATACCCCAAAGTCAATGATACTGCCGCATCGCCTCCTTCCTCTATCCTGCTGAATGAAAATGTATTCGATGTGAAACATATGCTTATTCAGTGTGGCTTATCCTGGAGTCTGAAAATTGGCAGGCAGCATTGTATTTCCTGCCAATCTCTGCTATGATAAAGTCATAGTGACAAAAATATGTTCAATCAGAGATTGTGGAAGGAGCATGGTTAGAAAGATGAAATGTCCATTTTGCAACCATGGAAGTACTAGGGTAATCGATTCCCGACCAGCAGATGAGAATAATTCTATTCGGCGAAGACGGGTTTGTGATGAATGTGAGAAGCGGTTTACTACTTATGAAAAGGTAGAGACTATTCCATTAATTATTATAAAAAAGGACAATAATAGAGAAACCTACGACAGAGCAAAGATAGAGGCAGGAATATTGCGAGCCTGCCATAAAAGACCGGTTAGTGCCAACCAGATTAGCCAATTGGTAGAGTTGGTAGAGACAGAGATTTTTAATCGGGAAGAAAAAGAAATCTCCAGTCAGGTGATTGGAGAACTGGTGATGGATAAGCTGAAGGATTTAGATGCCGTAGCCTATGTAAGGTTTGCTTCTGTATATCGGGAGTTTAAAGATATCAACACGTTTATGGATGAATTGAAGAAGGTGCTGAAGTAGCTGTTTTTGGAAAGATAAAGAAGGATAAAAAAATATTGAATAATAGAATGGGATAAGAAAGCAGGAAATGGGATGTGGAAGAAATTTTATCCGGATGAATATGTGGATTCGGCTTATGAAATTGATTATGAGGAACTGTACAGGGAAGGATATCGGGGGATACTCTTTGATATTGACAATACTCTTGTTCCTCATGGATTGCCCGCAGACCAAAGGGCAAAAGACCTGTTCAAACGGTTAAGGCAGCTTGGCTATCACAGTCTATTGCTGTCTAACAATAAAGAATCCAGAGTAAAAACGTTTGCTGAGGCAGTGGGAGCAGAATGTATCTATAAGGCGAATAAGCCGGCAGTTAAAGGTTATCTGAAGGCAATGGAAAAGCTGCATACAAATAAGAGGAATACTCTGTTTGTAGGAGATCAGCTTTTTACGGATATCTGGGGAGCTGGCAGGGTCGGAATACGAAATTTTCTGGTAAAGCCCATACATTCCAAGGAAGAAATCCAGATTGTACTGAAACGGTTTCTGGAAAAAATCGTATTGTATTTTTATCTGAAGGATAGGAAGAAAAAACGATAGAGGAAGGGAGAAGGAGGAAATGAGGCAGCAGATAAACGGACATACCAGACTATGTGGTTTAATTGGTAATCCAGTAGAGCATACTATGTCACCTGCGATACATAATACACTGGCAGCAGGAGAGGGAAGAAACCTGGTGTATGTGCCTTTTCATGTGGAAAAGGGGCATTTGAAACAGGCAGTGGAAGGAGCCTATGGACTGAATGTGCTGGGACTGAATGTGACGGTTCCTTATAAGGGAGAGGTGATTCCTTTTTTAAAAGAGATTGATGAAATGGCAGAAAAGATTGGTGCAGTCAATACACTGGTCAGAACGTCAGGAGGCTTTAAAGGCTATAATACAGATATGATGGGGCTGTATCGAGCAATGTGCAGTGAACATATTGAGATAGAAGGAGAGGAAATTATTCTGTTGGGAGCCGGAGGGGCAGCTAGGGCAGTAGCCTTCATGTGTGCATCCAAGGGAGCTAAGCGGGTCTGGCTGTTAAATCGTACTTTGGACAAGGCTAAGGAGGTGGCTGAGGAGGTAAATCAGCAGCTGGAAACCGACTGCATAATGCCTTTAGCCATGGAGGATTATAAAAAACTACCCAAGGACAGACGTTATCTGGCCATTCAGGCTACCAGTGTGGGACTCTATCCCAAGGTGGATGAGGTGGTAATTACAGATGCAGATTTTTATCAAAGGATACATACGGGCTTCGACCTGATTTATAAGCCCTTAGAGACTCGTTTTATGTCACTGGTAAGAGCAGCTGGAGGCAGAGCCTTCCATGGGTTAAAGATGTTGCTGTACCAGGGAATAATTGCCTATGAGCTATGGAATCAAGTGTCGGTGTCAGAAGAGGAGGCAATGGCAGTCTATGGGCAGATGAAACAGGAGATGGGAATAGAAGATAAGGAGAAGGGAAAAAGAAAAAATATTATCTTAATTGGTTTTATGGGCAGTGGAAAGACCAGTGTGGGAGTCCGTCTTTCCTATCGGTTAAGAAGGACGATGATTGATACAGATAAGACTATAGAACGCCAGAATCAGATGACGATTTCTCAGATTTTTGAACGGCTGGGAGAAGAGGAGTTTCGCCAAATGGAAACCAGATGTTTAGAACGGCTGTTGGAGGAATCAGAGAATCAGATTCTGTCCATGGGGGGAGGACTTCCTTTAAAAGAGGAAAATCGCAGGCTGTTGAAGCAGCTGGGTACAGTAGTTTATTTTCGGGTGACAGCAGAAACCATATGTGCTAGACTGGCAGACGATACCACAAGACCACTGCTGCAGGGAGATAATCCACAAGAGAAGGTACGCACTCTGCTGGATGCCCGCAGTTCCATCTATGAAAGTGCGGCAGATATAATCATTGATGTAGATAATAAGGATTTTGATACGATTTTAGATGAAATTATAGAAAAGGTGGGAGAAGAATGAAGCTATTGGTAATTAACGGTCCAAATCTTAATTTTCTGGGTATCAGAGAAAAGAGTGTTTATGGAACGGAAAATTACGATGATTTGCTGCGTATGATTCAGGAAAAGGCAGAGGCAGAGGGGTGTCAGATAGAAGTATTCCAAAGTAATCATGAGGGAGCGATTATCGATAAGATACAGGAGGCATACTTTAATGGAACGCAGGGACTGGTAATTAATCCGGGAGCCTATACTCATTATAGTTATGCTATCCGGGATGCGTTAGCTAGTATAACAATCCCCAAGGTAGAAATTCATATTTCAGATATTACAAAAAGGGAAGCTTTTCGTAAGGTATCAGTAACAGAGCCTGCCTGTGATAGGCAGATTTATGGCAAAGGACTGCAGGGATATTTAGAGGCAATTGATTTTTGTTTGAAAAAGTAGTTGAAAAATGAGAATTTTTAGTATAAACTAATAGAGAATGATAACGTGAAAAATTTAGGAGGAATATTTTATGATTTCTGCAGGTGATTTCAGAAATGGTATTACGATTGAGTTAGATAACAATATCTATCAGATTATCGAGTTCCAGCACGTAAAACCGGGCAAGGGAGCAGCATTCGTAAGGACAAAGCTGAAAAACATTAAGAGTGGCGGCGTAGTGGAGAAGACCTTCAGACCTACGGAAAAATGCCCGCAGGCACGTATTGATAGAAAAGATATGCAGTATCTGTATTCAGATGGTGACTTATATCATTTCATGGATGTGGAAAGCTATGAGCAGATTGCACTGAATGAAGATGCAATCGGCGATGCCCTGAAATTTGTAAAGGAAAATGAGATGGTAAAGGTATGCTCTCACAATGGAAACGTATTTGCCATTGAGCCACCTCTGTTTGTAGAACTGAAGATTACGAATACAGAACCTGGCTTCAAGGGTGATACCGCGACAGGAGCAACCAAGCCTGCAGTGGTAGAGACAGGAGCTACCGTATATGTTCCTCTTTTTGTAGATCAGGAGGATGTAATCAAAATCGACACCAGGACAGGAGAGTATCTTTCCAGAGTATAGTAGTATAGTCCAGGTGAACTATCATCTAAGCCTTTAAGACAATGGATTAAGCCATTGTCTTTTTTTTGTCTAATAAAGACCGTACTAAAATATCAGAAAGGAGATGAATGACAAAGGATGAAAATAGAAGAATTTTGCCAGAAGGTAAAACGCCATCTAGAAGAAAAGCTGGGAGAGGAAGCACTAATCAGTATCAGAAGCATAACGAAAAATAATGGAATTGAGCTGCATAGTGTAATTGTTGCCAGACAGGGCAGAAATTTGTCCCCCAATATTTATCTGGATGACCTGTATCTTGCCTATGAGGAGGGGGAGACCTTTCGATGGGTGGTGGATAAAATCCTTCAGGTTTATGAGGAAAGCAAAAATCAAAACAGTATTGATATGAGCTTTTTTCTGGACTATGAAAAGATGAAGGAGCAGGTAGTATATAAGGTGATTAGCTATGATAAGAACAGGGAACTTTTAAAGAAAGTACCACATGTATGCTTTCTGGATATGGCTATTGTATTTTACTGCCATATTCCACAGGAAAAGCTGGGAAATGCTACGATTTTGATTTATAGTAATCATCTGGAAATGTGGGGAGTTACAGAAGAACAGCTCTATGAGGATGCCAAACGGAATACAGAGAGGCTGCTGCCGCCTAAGCTTCTTTCCATTGAAGATATGATGAGAGAAATCGTTACTGACGAAATAGAGGAAGTGGAGGAGAAGAAACAGGACTTTATGGAAGCATGGGGAGAGTCCAGTCGAATGTTTGTATTAGGTAATGAGATGAAGCTGTTTGGTGCAGCAGTTATGCTTTACGGGGGAGTACTGGAGAGAATCCGGGAGAAGCTGGGAAAAAATCTGTTTATTCTACCCAGCTCTATTCATGAGGTGATTCTGGTGCCGGATGATGAAAGGCAGGAGGCAGGAGAACTATGGAAAATGGTCTGTGACATCAATGCCACTCAGGTGGAGCCAGAGGAGGTACTGACGGATTCTGTGTATTATTTTTCCCATAAATATGGAAGAATTGAGCAACTGTTTTAGCCTAATGGTAAGGGAGATATTTCCCAAGTAATCATTTAATCAATAAAGGAGGATTGTCTGTGATAAAAAATTATAGAAAGGCTGTCTGGGTATTGGCAGCTATGCTGATGGTACCATCAGTAAGTGCTTATGCAGCAAATATGGATGAAACGGTGTTTCCTGATCCCGTACTCAGGGAGTATGTGGAGGCTGAAGTGGATACCGATAAAAATGGAGTACTTTCAGAAAGTGAAATTATGGCTGTGGAAAGGATTGTTTTGGAGGACAGCAGCCTGAAGTCTTTACAGGGAATCGAACTGTTTTCCCATCTCAAGGAGCTGGATGTGTCAGGCAACGACCTGAGCAATATTTATCTGGGAAGTAACATAAGGCTGGAGAAGCTGGATTGTAGCAATAATAAGCTGGCCTATTTGAATGTGGATTCCAATATCAATCTAAAAGAATTGGACTGCGGTGGAGCAGAGCAGGAATATACCTTTTTGAATTTAAGAAATAATTCCCGGTTACAGAATCTGATTTGCAAGAATCATGCAGGGCTGAGTAGTGTGAATATAAAAAACAGCACCTTACTGGAAACACTGGATTTATCAGGCTCAGGAATTACTATTCTGGATTTAAGTGGCAATCAAGTGATGGAAACGCTGGATTTAAAAGGTGTTCGTGAACTGGTGGATTTGAACTTAAGTCGTACCAAATTAAAAAGTGTGGATTTATCTTATAATTTCTCTTTAACCAATCTGGATCTTAGCTATTCTAATATTGAAACTCTCAATATGAATAACAATACCAATCTAATCAGCTTGAATTTACAAGGAAATCAAAGTTTAAAATGTCTGGATTTACATTATCATACCTATCTGGATACACTGAATATACAGGATACCTGTATTGACACCTTAATTTTATGCAATACTGCCTTAGATAGGGTAGATTTAAGTACAATAACAACGTTAAAAAGTGTGAAGCTGGATTATAATTCCCGTTTAACAGATATAAATTTGAGTACAGAAGCTGAAATGGGGTATCTGAATCTGCCCGATAATGCTTCCGGAGAGGCAGAATATATATCAAAGATTAAGCTTGAGGGGAATACCTTGGATAGTGCAGAATTTACTTTTTTTGATGCAGGCAGAGTTAAACAATTGCATAATGTAACATTTCAGGATGGAATTTTTACTGTTACCATTTTGGGTGAAGAAGCTTACTATGTTTATCAATGCAAGGAAACTGCTGAAAATCCGGTTTTGAAGGTGAAATTACTGACAGAAAAACCTAAGGAAGAAACTGGAGAAGGAAATACTCAGGGAGAAGGAAGTGAGGGAACAGAAACCGGAGGAGGAAACACTCAGGGAGAAGGAAATGAAGGAACAGAAACCGGAGGAGGAAGTACCCAAGGGGAAGGAAGTGAAGGAACAGAAACCGGAGGAAGTACCCAGGGAGAAGGAAATGAAGGAACAGAAACCGGAGGAAGTACCCAGGGAGAAGGAAATGAAGGAACAGAAACCGGAGGAGGAAACACCCAGGGAGAAGGAAGTGAAGGAACAGAAACCGGAGGAGGAAGTACCCAAGGGGAAGGAAGTGAAGGAACAGAAACCGGAGGAAGTACCCAGGGAGAAGGAAGTGAAGGAACAGAAACCGGAGGAAGTATCCAGGGAGAAGGAAGTGAAGGAACAGAAACCGGAGGAGGAAACACCCAGGGAGAAGGAAGTGAAGGAACAGAAACCGGAGGTGAAGCCACCCAAGGGAAAGGAAGTGAAAGAACAGAAGCGGAAGACGAAAATAGTAAGGAAAAGGGAAATAAAAATAAGGACGACATAAATATCGAAGAAAATAAAAACTCTGAAAAGACTGGACAAACAGGTAATAGTACTAATTCTCAAAATCAAACACAGGAATCAGATAAAGCTGGTAATCAGGAAAAATCAGGTAAACAGAAGAATGGAAAGACTGGAGAACGTCCATGGATTTTTACTGATGTACTTGTGAAGCCGGGACATTGGAAGTATGAGAGTGTAAGAAAGGTGTATAATCATGAGATTATGGGAGCAGTAGGCAACAGCAGTGAATTTCAGCCGGGAAAGAGGTTGACGCGGGCAATGTTCGCTACCATTCTTTATCGAATGGCAGGAGAGCCAAAGGTAGAATATACACTGAAATTTTTAGATGTGGCAGCAGATAAGTGGTACAGTAATGCCATTGTTTGGGCCAGTGCCAAAGAGATTGTGGAAGGCTACAGTGATGGCAGATATGGAATCAATGATGATATTACAAGAGAACAGATTGCGAAAATGCTGTATTATTTTGCAAAGTCTCAAGGCTATCATGTGGATAGTAGGGCTGAATTAAATTTTACCGATACAGAAAGGGTTAGTAACTGGGCAAATATTCCTATACAGTGGTCAGTGGCTTCTGGTATGATTAATGGTAAGCCAAATGAGGACGGTAGTTTTCGACTGGATCCTAAGGGAAAGGCCCTTCGCTCAGAATGTGCGAAAATGATTAAGATGTTTATGGAAAATGTAGCAAAATAAACAGATGGACAATAAGGAATAGCTATTATCCCGCAAGCAGGGGGGATAGTCTTTAGTGTATGCAAGATAAAGTTAACGGTAACGATTCAGCAGGTCTGTACATTTGCTGTGCTGACTGTACGAAAACATAGTTGTAGCGAGCAAAAATTCCGTCGCCATAGGCGATTCATGGATTTTTGTAGCATAATGGTAAAGGTGCTGAACAGTTAAATAATGTTCCTTCCTATCAGAGCAGGTTTTTATACAAGCAAAAGCCTGCTTTGATATTCTTATAAAATGAATGATACGTCCTACAGCAGAGTGCGTGGAGAGAATGCGTAAATTCAGTCAATGCATCGCCTGCCTTGCCGTAGGCGACTTTATATGCAGGGGATGCCTGTTACCCTTTACAGGTCAGCTGGCTGACGTGTGAATGGTAACACGAAAAGAATCGTGTCACAATTTGTTCACAAAAAGAAACTGGACAATTTCTGTTTGATGTGATATTATATCTAAAGTGATGTAACAAATTTGTAATAAATTGTTATTTCACAGCAATTTCCATATTATAATTTTTTACATGCACCCGTAGTCTAATGGATAGAACGGAGGCCTCCGACGCCTTTAATGCAGGTTCGATTCCTGCCGGGTGCATTCCATTACGTCTAAAAATGTTTTTAAACAGGATTTTGTCAAATATTTCGTAAAATTCTCGGTTTCCATCAGGGATATAAGATACATCTTTTAAACTGTATATTGGTGGTTGTGCTGAGAAATTTATGCGAAAACCAAGCTTTCCTTCGGTAGATATACAAGAAGTACGCTACCGTAAAGCATACAGGAACAGGATAATCCATCTTGTGAACACTGGATAAGACATGGTAGTACCATAAGGTATTTACTGACGTAGCAACAGTGGAAACAAGAATCCCTCTGCTTTAGCGGTAGGGAGTGTCAGGGGTATACATGGAGGAATATCGATGAATAATGACAGTATGAAGGATAAAATTGAAAATGTAAAGGAATGGGTATCAGAACATGCCAAAATTGTCATGCCGGCTACGCTATTGACCTGTGTTTTAATTACTGTAGGAGTAGCAGTCAATGCCAATAAGGAAATGACTAAAGAGATGGATCCCCAGATAGCAGAGGTATCAGCTACTGTGACAACGGAAGCTGAGTTGGCTGAAGCTACACAGGCTCAAGAGGAAGAAATTGTGGAGCCGACACCAGAACTGGAGGAAAATGCACATCCGGAAGTAAATACCTTGATTAGCAGTTATTATGCAGCATTGGCAGCTGGGGATATAGAGGCTGTAACATCCATGAATAATATGGTGGATGAAAAATCACAGCTTAGAATACAGGAAATGAGTAAATATATTGACTCTTATCCGGAATTGAATGTCTATACCAAGATAGGACCTATTGAAAATTCTTATCTTGCTTATGTATATT
The DNA here is from genome assembly GCA_017532145.1 of Lachnospiraceae bacterium. GTDB lineage: Bacteria > Bacillota > Clostridia > Lachnospirales > Lachnospiraceae > Kineothrix. The sequence continues at coordinate 14,854 of JAFXJR010000070.1, forward strand.
CTAAAGTAAAATTTACAGAATA
>JAFXJR010000071.1 GCA_017532145.1 Lachnospiraceae bacterium
CAGGGAAAATAACCGGGAATTATGTGAAGAAATTAAGGAATGTGTATTAAAGGAGCTGGATTATCAGTTTCGGCAGTGGGGAGAGCAGGAGGAGGAAAGAGAGGCAGAGCGGAAAAAGAGGGAGGAAGAGCATTATAAAAACATTGATGAAATTATCAGAAGCTACAGCAAAAAAAACAATGGAAAAGGAAAGAAGAAGATACTCGCCATGTTTAAAAACAGAAAAAAACCTTCCACCGTATGATGGAAGGTTTTTGACCTCTTTCATTCAAGATGTGTCAAAGCGGATATTTGCAATCTGCAAATTTAACTTCATTGAATTTTGCTACCTGATTATAACCACAAAACGGTTAAATTAGCCTGCAGAAATAGCAGTTACAGGGCAAACTCCTTCACAGGAGCCGCAATCGATACAGGTTGCAGGATCAATATCAAATTTTCCATCTCCCATGCTGATAGCGCCAACCGGGCACTGTGCTTCACAAGCTCCACAAGCTACACAAGCGTCACTAATTACATATGCCATAATTACAACCTCCTTGAATGTGTGATATGTTATTGATAAAATATTATCAAACTCTAATCATATTCTAATACAAATTGAAGATAAATACAAGTAAAATTTTTAATATCAATTACTTTTCAGTAACAGTTCATCCATGTTCAGTGTCATAAATGAGGTGATGACGCAGAATATGAGCGGAGCGCCAAGAATGAGCAGCTTCCATTACGATTTACAGACTAGCTTATGAAGAGTAATCCCTATTGTCCTGAATCGTCTTGACGGCGTTTTTTAATACCATTAATAACAATCTGCTTCTTTTCAGGCATAACATCCTTGGCCATTGCGGGTATATCCTTCAGCGGATATTCAATTCCCAGCTTTTCATATTTAGCTGATCCCATAGTATGATAGGGAAGTAGGTCTAAAGCCTTCAGGTTACTAAACTGTCCGATAAAGTAGCCAAGTTCATAAAGGTACTTTTCATCATCCGTAATACCAGGAACGACTACATGCCTTATCCACATATCCACCTGTTTTTTATTGAGATATTCAGCAAATTCCAGCACTCTTTCATTGGGTTTGCCTGTAAGCTCAGTATGCTGTTCAGAATCGATATGTTTAATATCCAGCAGTACTAGGTCGGTAAGCTCCATCAACTCATCAAGTTTTTTCATCCATGCAGGCTGCTGGGAGTTAAAGACGATTCCAGAAGTATCAATACAGGTATGTACCTGTTTTTCTCTGGCAATGGTAAACAGCTCAATCAGGAAGTCCAGCTGCATCAGTGGCTCTCCTCCTGTTACGGTAATGCCTCCTGATTTATAAAATGCCTGATTTCTCTCATATTGAACGAAGATTTCCCGGGGTTCCATCATCGTTCCACCCTCGATAGACCAGGTGTCAGGATTATGGCAATAGGCACATCGAAGTGGACAACCCTGTACAAAGACGACAAATCTTGTACCGGGTCCATCCACAGTTCCAAAGCTTTCCAGTGAGTGTATTCTGCCCTTCATGTTTTATTCCCTTTCTGATTTTATTTCTCCAAGCTTAAGCTTGTATTTTAAGAAAAAGAGACCTTGATTGCTCAAGGTCTCTGATATTCCTGTCTTCAATCCTATAAGTTAATTATACGGATTCATGGAAAGTACGTGAAATAACGTCGCTCTGCTGTTCAGGTGTCAGCTTAATAAAGTTTACTGCATATCCAGATACACGGATAGTCAGCTGAGGATACTTCTCAGGATGCTTCTGTGCGTCCATAAGAGTTTCTCTGTTTAAAACGTTAACGTTAAGGTGATGTCCACCCTTGCTAGCATATCCATCTAATAAAGATACGAGATTGTCAACCTGTGCGTTGCTTACTTCCATTGTTAAATCCTCCTGTGAGATTATCGTTTGTCTTAAGATTAGGTATAGTCGTCCAGACCCTGCTCCAGAGTAGGAACACTACATGCCAGAGGGGTTCTGGAACAATCAGTACACCCCATGGTCTGAACATTTTTTCCGGCTGCCTGAGCTGCATCCACATCTACATTGACATGGCCGACTCCCTGTGCCATACCGGAATCCAGCATTTTTACTAAGTCATCAATCATGGTCTTCTCGTCCATGGGAATCCCCTCCTTGAACTAAAAGTGCAATGTAACTGCTCAGTATGTCACAGTTACATTGTTGTCACTACGTTTTCAGTGGGTCAGCACAGCAAGTGTGGAGACCTGCTGAATAGCTACAGCGAATCTTATTATTTATTCCCCCACTTTTATAAGTGGGGGATTTCTTGCTTATAACGTATTAAGATTTATTTAGTTGGATGATAAATCCAGCTCAATATCTCCTGCAAAAATCTGGTCTTCTTTACCAAGAGCACCCGGAATAATGGAGAAGGTATTGGAGATACCGTCCTGTGCATCGTTGAAAGGAAGCTTTGCAACGGAAGATAAGGAAGCTACTGCACCGTGGGTATCACGTCCATGCATCGGGTTTGCACCAGGAGCAAAAGGCTGTCCCTTCTTACGTCCGTCAGGAGTATTTCCTGTAGCCTTACCATAAGTTACGTTAGAAGTAATGGTAAGTACGGACATGGTAGGAACTCCATCCCTGTAGGTATGATGTCTTCTGATTGCTGTCATAAAGGTAGATACGATATCGTGTGCAATCTGGTCTACACGGTCGTCGTCGTTTCCGTATTTAGGGAAGTCACCGGTGGTCTTGAAGTCTACGATAACACCATCTTCGTCTCTGATTACTTCTACCTTTGCGTGCTTAATCGCGGAAAGGGAGTCAGCAACGATGGAAAGACCTGCGATACCGGTTGCGAAGTATCTCTTTACGTCTCTGTCATGAAGAGCCATCTGTGCTCTCTCATAGCAGTATTTATCATGCATATAGTGGATAACATTCAGTGTATTTACATATACGTCTGCCTGCCATTCCATCATATCCTTAAACTTATCCATTACATCATCATAATCCAGAACGTCTCCGGTTACAGGACGATACTTAGGGCCAATCTGCTTCTTGCTTACTTCATCGATACCACCATTCAGTGCGTAAAGCAGACATTTTGCCAGGTTAGCACGCGCACCGAAGAACTGCATTTCCTTACCGATTACCATAGAAGATACGCAGCATGCGATACCGTAGTCATCACCATGGCTGATTCTCATCAAATCGTCGTTCTCGTACTGGATGGAAGAGGTCTGAATGGACATCTTTGCACAGTATCTCTTATAGTTCTCAGGCAGTCTGGTAGACCAAAGAACGGTCAGGTTAGGCTCAGGAGAGGGTCCTAAGTTGGTCAGAGTGTGCAGATAACGGAAAGAGGTCTTGGAAACCATATGGCGTCCATCCACACCAACACCTGCCAGAGACTCAGTTACCCATACCGGATCACCAGCAAAAATCTGGTTGTACTCAGGAGTACGTGCAAACTTAATCAGTCTCAGCTTCATAATAAAGTGATCGATAAATTCCTGAATCTGCTCCTCTGTGAAGGTTCCGTTTGCTAAGTCTCTTTCTGCGAAACAGTCGATAAAGGTAGAGGTACGTCCCAGGGACATTGCTGCACCATTCTGCTCTTTTACTGCACACAGATAACCGAAGTACATAGCCTGGATTGCTTCCTGTACGTTAGTTGCAGGCTTGGAAATATCACAGCCATAGGAAGCAGCCATTTCTTTCATCAGCTTCAGTGCGACAATCTGCTCAGAAATTTCTTCACGAAGACGGATAACATGATCTGTCATCACACGACCAGTAGAGCTTTTCTGCTTCTTCTTGTCTTCAATCAGCATATCGATACCATAGAGAGCCACACGTCTGTAGTCACCGATGATACGTCCGCGTCCATAAGCATCCGGAAGACCTGTAATAATGTGAGAAGAACGGCACTCTCTCATTTCGTCATTGTAAGCATCGAAGCAGCCTGCATTGTGTGTCTTTCTATGAGTAGAGAAAAATTCACTGATTTCAGGGTCTACTTCATAACCATTGTCAGAGCAAGCCTTCTCTGCCATACGGATACCGCCATAAGGCTGAAGGGAACGCTTACCCGGCTTATCTGTCTGGAAGCCTACGATGGTTTCCTTGCTCTTATCAAGGTAACCCGGTCCGTGAGAGGTAATTGTGGAAACGATAGTAGTATCCATATCCAGCACACCGCCTGCTTCACGCTCCTGCTTCTGCAGTTCAAGCACCTGGTCCCATAAATCTTTTGTGTTCTGTGTAGGTCCTGCTAAAAAGGATTCGTCTCCATCATAAGGATGATAGTTTCTCTGGATGAAATAACGCACGTTGATTTCATTTTCCCATTTAAAACCTACAAAATCTTTCCATTCTGGTCTCATTTTGAAAAGCCTCCTGTTATGAAATGTATCAAGTTAGTTGAGTTAGTAGAAATTCTTGTACCATCATTATATGTGAAGGATGATTGCAACGTCAAGCAAGGTTATGTATTTTTTTTGGTGCATCGCGTGAATTTTGGGGATTTTACAAATAAAATTTTTATAAACAGGAAAAGGAGAGCATTTGGGGTGAGGTTGCCAAAAGTAAAAATTTGTGATACACTTCTGTTAAAAGTACATCTTAGACCGAAGTATTTATGGTTGGACATTGATCAAAGATGTCATCCCTCCGGCTTTAGCTGTGGGGAGTATTAGGTATCAGATATTTGATATGTGATAGAAGATGTTAGAAGGAGGTATGAAAGATGGCTGAAATAACAAAGGATATGACAATCGGGCAGGCACTTCAGACTAATCCTGCCATTGCACCTGTTTTAATGGAGATTGGTATGCATTGTCTGGGATGTCCTTCCGCACAAGGAGAGACTCTGGAAGAAGCAGCTCTGGTGCATGGAATAGATGCAGATGCTTTGATGGAAAAGATTAAGGCAGTATGCTAAGGACTGCAGAATATCCGCTATCAGAAGCGGATAGTAGCAGGGAATAAAGACAAGGAAGATAAAGGGAGTCTGCAAAAAGCAGGCAATAGTCATAAAGTAAGTCAAAGTGGATGTTCGCAATCCGCGGATTCAGCTTTGTAGATTCGATTAAACTGTTGCCCTGCTTTTGTGCAGGTTCCCTTTTTGCTGCTTTTTCAGCAGCTTCCTTTAGGCAGACTCATTTTGGGTCAATATTTTTGGTAAACATATACATATTCATGAATATATTTGGAGAAGCACTCCCTGCTGCAGAACTGTTTTCTATAGCTGGGACAGGGTCTGCAGAGCGTTATCTTTGAGAAGCAGACTGGAATGTTCTTCTAAATAGGCTTCCTTAGAAGAAACGTATTTTTCGTGGTTTCCATATTCTGACAGGATGTTGCAAACCTTGCCAAAGTCCATATGGGTATGCTCACCCTTACTTACCAGCAGGATGTAACGACCGGCAGCTTCATTTTTATATAAAGAATTGACACCATGATAGAAGACTGCCAGCACCTTGGAAATCTTGATTACTGTATGGATGGAGTCAAAGGAAAAGAGTCTGATTAGCTCATGGCTTGTATTTTCTTCAGCTTCCTGGGTATCTTCTTTTTTACGAGACTGTTTACTCTTGCTTTCTTTATTTTCCCGGCTGCCAGCAGAAGCAGCTGTATGTTCCTTACTTTTTTCATCCAGGACTTTTTTAAAGAAATCCAGCACATCGTCTGAGTTTTCAGAAATATTGTCTATCATCTCATCCAATCCGTCGTCTGATTCATGAATGGAAGGAGCAAATTTGGAAAAACGGGTATCCAGTTCTTCCGGATCTTCTACCTTGGTAATAATGAGCACAATACTTTCGGCATTGAGAGGAATGGCTTCAATCATCAAAGGAATGTCTTCGGCTTCAAAGCCAAATTCAAAAGATGCCTGCTGCATCATATCACGGAACAGATTTTTTGCTTTTTCCGTGCCATAGGCAAGCTCACTGATTTTAAGCTCCCTATCGGCCAAATCTTCTTTGGTCAGTGTGCAGCGAATCTGATGATCATTTACTTTTTCTATCTTCATAAATTAAATCCTTTCGTTTGTCACAGGCAGAAGACTCTGCCACTATTGTAATGTTTGATACTTTATGATACTTTTGATTAAGATATGACTAGTTTGTTATGGTATAATCGTTGTATAGATTGTATCATAGATTCCAAAAAAGTCAACGCTGTGTCTTTCACCATTTATCCCCTATTTATAGAGGATAGGAGATTTCTTGCCTGTGGTGTTTTAAAAAATGTAAAAATTTTCTAAAAAATAAATAATTACTTGAAAAAAGAAGATAAATTTGCTATAATTCCAAATACGGAGTGCTTCCGGGTAGTCAGTACCGAAAGGAGGCATGACAATTCTATTTCTTCATTGTATCAAATTTAAAGCACATGATAGTGGAATAACTGTTGACTGATGGAGTGATTGGATACTGTTACTTGGTTCTCTATGCTATATTTTCTATATCTATATTCTATATTAAGTAACAGAAGCAGTCAAAAGCAAAAGTATCAGTTAAGGTTTTCCTTTTTCTTCCTGTAGCTTGCAGGAAGATAGTCTTACAGGCTTATGTGTCTGTTCAGAAAAATAAAATTTCCCAAATGATTTCACGTTGTATCATTCATATCATTCAAATTCACGGATATTTTTATTTACGGTGATTTTATTTTTAGTGGTACAGGTCCGGGCATTCCGTAATTTTAGTATCGTCATTTTACCAAAAAAGTATAACCATATAAAAATATATCACAACAGATTTTACCTGCTTTTGGCATCGGAAGCGTCACTGCTCACAGTTTCCTTGTATTCAGTGACTCGAAAACTTCTCTGTGTAAGCCAGAACAGTGGCTGCCACACTGGAACAGAAAAAGGAAGACCCCCCTGAAGACTGCGGGCAGCACTGTTAAAAAAAGTATGAAAATGTCAAAATTGGTAATGACGCTATCAGAATCTTTTGCTATAATAATAGGACGATTGGAAGGGAGCTGGACGGATGAAAAAAGTATTGCCGGCAATGATCGCAATCGTCCTTATTTTGGCGATCATTGGGATAAGCGTGGGGAGAGAACTGGTAGAAAAATACTCCTATTCTAAGGAAAGGGCAAATCTGGAGGAATATTTTTCTTTAGAGAGTGAAGATGAGGTAGCTGTGGTGCTGCACAATGAGCGGATTGAGAAGTCTGCCAGACTGTGGGATGGTGTTTATTATTTTGACCTGGATACCATCCATGAATATCTGAATGATAGATTTTATGCGGATGAAAGGGAAGGACTGTTGCTGTATACTCTGCCTGACTATACGGTTCGTTCTGCCATTGGGACAACTGCCTATCTGACGGAGGAAGGGACAAAGGATGCAGGCTATATCATTGCCCGGTATGGTTTATCTTCAGAGGGGAGTGAAGAGGTGCTGTATGTGGCGGCAGACTATGTGAAAAAATTTACGAATTTTTCCTATCAGCCCTTTACGGAGCCGAATCGTATGCAGGTAAGTGTAGACAGCCAACAGCAGCTGGAGGCAGGACAAAAGAAGGCAATTCTTAAAAAAGATACGGCAGTTCGTTATCAGGGCGGAGTGAAGAGTCCTATCCTGACTGATGTGAAGCAGGGAGAGCAGGTTCTGGTTCTGGAGGAGATGGAAAACTGGAGTAAGATAAAGACGGCAGATGTGTTTATTGGATATGTGGAAAATAAGAGGCTGGAGGTTTCCAGTACAGGTGCAGTGGTGGTAGAAGAAGACAAGACAGAAGGAGAAACAGAACAGGGAGAATTGGTAGGACAGGAGTATACCAGTATTCAAAGACCCTATCAGATTAATCTGGCATGGCATGTGGTGGGAGGACAAGTAGGCGGAGAAGTACTGGCAGAGGCTCTGGCAGGTACACAAGGAATTAATGTGATTTCACCGACTTGGTTTGCTCTGACGGACAGTGAAGGAAACTTTTCCAGTCTAGCCACGGAAGGATATGTGAAAAAGGCTCATGATATGGGATTGGAGGTATGGGCATTAATTGATAATTTTACCAATAAGAGTCAGGTGGATAACGATGAATTGCTGTCCCATACCAGCAGGAGGGAAAAGCTGATTGGTAATTTGATGAATGTGGCAGCAGAGTATGACCTGGATGGTATTAATGTAGATTTTGAAGGACTGGCTCAGGAAGTGGGTCCCCATTTTGTCCAGTTTATCAGAGAGCTTTCTGTAGAATGCAGAAAGCAGGAAATCGTACTTTCTGTAGATAATTATGTACCCACCGGTTATACGGATCATTATGGCAGGAGGGAGCAGGGTATTTTTGCGGATTATGTGATTATTATGGGATATGATGAGCATTATAACGGCAGTCCCCAGGCAGGTAGTGTAGCTTCTATTGGCTTTGTAGAGGAGGGGATTCAGAGGACGGTAGAGGAGGTGCCTTCCCAAAAGGTGATTAATGCACTGCCCTTTTATACCCGTATCTGGAAAACCAGCGGGGCCAAACTGAGCAGTGAAGCTGTAGGAATGGAAGTGGCAGAACAGTTTGTAAAAAACCATAATATGCCTCTTCGTTGGGATGAGGATACCTGCCAGAATTATGGAGAGATAACAGAGGGAGATACTGTTTATCAGGTCTGGCTGGAGGATGAGCAGTCCATAGAGGTGAAGCTGAATATTATGAAGAAATATAATCTGGGAGGTGTTGCTGCCTGGAGGCTGGGCTTTGAGAAGCCGGTTATCTGGGAAGTGATAGGAAGCTACCTGAGTGGAGAGGCTGCATCTTAATACACCAACGATTAATTTATTGCCCCTTTGATGGGTCTGTGCTTTCCCTGGTACATCAAATAATGAATAACTGATACATTGGCCGAGGCGTGGTTTACAGAGCGCATATTAAAAAACGCAGGTGTAGTGGTGCTACGCTGAGGCTTTTGATGTGTGCTATGGAAAGCACAGACCAGTCAGGGGGTCAGTTAATGAATATTCGGTGTACTAGCACCAAGGTATCTGCATTTTTATTAGGTAGGCAGAAAACCATGCCTCGGCCAAGGATAACTATTTGCTTTGACAGCGGGTAAGCTTCAGCAGGGAATAAGAATCCTGTCTGTTTCATAGACTGTGATAATGGTGAACAGAGCGGTAGGGTTCAGATGACAGATAAAAAACAGGGGAAGATTTTAAAGATAGGAATGGCGGCAATCCTTCTAGTGTCTATGTATTTTGCAGCACGGGAGGGGGCCGCCTATGTTGCGTCCGGGGATATTGCCTTGAAAAAAGAGGAAAAAGTCTGTGTAGTGATTGATGCAGGGCATGGAGGAGACGACCCGGGGAAGGTGGGCATCAATGGTGCTTTGGAAAAGGATATTAATCTGCAGATTGCCTGGAAGCTGAAAGCATTTTTAGAGGCACAGGATGTAGAGGCGATAATGACCAGAATGGATGAACATGGTCTGTATGACGAAAAGTCCAGTGGAAAGAAGGTACAGGATATGAAACGTCGGATTGAAATTATCGAAGAGGCTCAGCCTGAGGTGGTGGTAAGCATTCATCAAAATAGCTATCCGGAGGAGTATGTAAAGGGAGCACAGGTATTTTATTATGATAATAGTGCAGAGGGGCAGCGACTGGCGGAGCTGATGCAGAAGTGTCTGAGAGATAGAGTGGATCCGGAAAATAAGAGAGAAGCCAAAGGAAACAGCAGTTATTATCTGTTAAAAAAGACCTCCTGTCCTATTGTGATAGCAGAGTGTGGGTTTCTGTCTAATCAAAAAGAGGCAGAAATATTGAAAGATTCGGTGTATCAGGAGAAGGTAGCCTGGGCATTGCATATGGGGATTATGCAGTTTCTTTATACTCAATAGCTCTGTGGAGGTCGCCAAAAAGAAAAATTTGTGATAAACTAACTAAGTGATGTTAGGGTCAAATGCTTTTGACCCCAATATCACTTAGTACATCAAATCATTCATCACTGATACACTGGCTGAGGCAAGGTTTTCCGCGTGCATATCAAAAACGCAGGCGTAGTGGTATTACGCTGAGGCTTGTTGAACTGTGTGATGGAAGGTAAGACCAACCAAAGGGGAAGTGGATGAATATTCAGTGTACGGAGAAAGGGAAGAAGGACAGGATAAAATGAGGAAAATAGGATGGAAACAAAAATAATCCGGGTAGAGGAAGGTAATAAAGAAGGGGAATGGCTGGCAGAGGCAGGGGAAATGATAAAAAGAGGTGGTCTGGTAGCATTTCCCACGGAGACAGTGTATGGGCTGGGAGGAGATGCTTTACAGGAGGAGTCTGCACGAAAAATTTATCAGGCCAAGGGACGCCCTTCAGATAATCCCCTGATTGTCCATATCTGTTGCTGGGAGGATATAGATACTATCGTAAGAGAAGTTCCGGAGGCTGCCAGGAAGCTGGCGAAGGCTTTTTGGCCAGGTCCGCTGACCATGGTGCTGCATAAGTCGGAAAGAGTACCCTATACTACGACAGGAGGGCTGGATACGGTAGCTGTGCGTATGCCTGCACACTGGATTGCACTGGCTTTGATTCGGGCAGCCGGAGGCTATGTAGCTGCTCCCAGTGCCAATCGTTCGGGAAGACCCAGTCCTACTTTGGCTGAATATGTAAAAGAGGATATGGAGGGGCGTATTGATATGATTCTGGAAGGAGACTGTGCGGAAATCGGTCTGGAATCTACCATCGTAGACCTGACAGGAGAGATACCAATAATTTTGCGTCCCGGCTGTATTACCAGACAGATGCTGGAGCAGGTTGTGGGACAGGTAGAGGTGGACGAGACGATTCTAAAGGGGACAGCCTCTCAGATTCCTCTGGCACCGGGGATGAAGTATCGTCATTATGCACCAAAGGGAGAATTGACGATAGTAAAAGGCTCTGGTGACTGTGTGATAAAAGCAATCAATCAACGGGTGGCAGAAGCACAGGAACGGGGAGAAAAGGTAGGTGTGATAGGGACGGATGAAATGGTGTCTCTCTATCAGGCAGACAGTGTAAAAAGTGCAGGCAGCAGAGAGGATGAAAAGAGTATTGCACAGGCACTCTACCGTATATTAAGAGAATTTGACGATGAGGAGATAACGGTGATTTATGCAGAGGCTCTGGGCGATGTGGAAGAAGAAAAGGGGATGGGACAGGCCATTATGAATCGTCTGCTGAAGGCAGCGGGCTATCGAATGGAGGAGGTATAAGGATAGGCAACTTTATGAATTGCAGAATAAAAGAGAACAGACAGGAGGAAACAAAAATGAGTATAGCATTAGGCTGTGATCACGGTGGTTATGCACTGAAGCAGGAGATTATCAGGTATTTAGAGGAGAAAGGGATGGATTACAGGGATTTTGGTTGTCCGGATACCAGCTCCTGTGACTATCCGGGGTATGCTATTGAAGCTGCTAAGGCAGTAGCCTCAGGAGAATGTGAAAAAGGCATTGTAATTTGTACTACAGGTATAGGGATTTCCATTGCTGCCAATAAAGTAAAGGGTATCCGGTGTGCTTTATGTTCTGATACCGTTTCTGCCAGACTTACCAGGGAGCATAACAATTCCAATATGCTGGCACTGGGAGCAGGTATTGTGGGAACCCATCTGGCATTGGGGATTGTGGATATCTTCCTTCATACTGAATTTTCCCAGGAAGAAAAGCATTGCAGAAGGGTAGCACAGATTACGGCATGGGAGGAGTCGCAATAGGTATAGGAAATTAGTTGGGAGCTACACTGAGATGCGGAGGAAAAAATGAAGAGAAAAGACTATATATCCTGGGATGAATATTTTATGGGAGTATCCAAGCTGGCGGGGATGCGCTCCAAGGATCCCAATACTCAGGTGGGAGCCTGTATCGTCAGCCTGGACAATAAGATTCTTTCTATTGGCTATAATGGTTTTCCGGCAGGCTGTTCCGATGATGAATTTCCCTGGGACAGAGAGGGAGATGTATTAGAGACAAAGTATGCCTATGTAACCCACAGCGAGCTAAATGCCATCTTAAACTATAGAGGCGGCAGTTTGGAGGGGGGAAAAATCTATGTTTCTCTTTTTCCCTGTAATGAGTGTGCAAAAGCGATTATTCAGGCAGGAATTAAGACAATCGTGTATGACAGCGATAAATATGCGGATTCTCCGCTTACGAAGGCATCCAAACGGATGCTGGATGCTGCTGGTGTAAAATATTATCGTTACCAGAGAACAGGGCGGAAGGTGGAACTGGATGTATAGTTCAAGGGGAAGGATAAGGAGTGGAGGTATGGCTGAAAACGACAGGAAGACAGAACAGACAAGAACAGAGAAAAGCAAGGGCAGGAAAAGAGCAGTGATATTCCTGCTGGTTTTTTTGATTGTGGGAGTCTGGTCGAAGGTATCTGTTTTGACGGTATATTCCACAGAAGCCACAAGAAAGGAGCTGGAAGAAGCTAAGGAGGCAAAGGAGGAGACGGAAGCCGACTTAAATCAGACACAGGAGGAGCTGGAGAATCTGGCTCAGGAGAAGGAGAAGCTGCAGGGTGAGCTGAATAACCTGAACAGTCAGCTTCAGTCGGTCAGTGACAGACTGAGCGAGTTGGAAGACCAGATAGAACAGAAGGAGTCAGAGATAGAAACTGCCCAGAGAGAACTGGAGGAGGCCAGAGCGGTAGAGGAGTGGCAGTATCAGTGTATGAAAAAGAGGATTCAGTTTATCTATGAAACCAAGGAGTATGTGATACTGGAGCTGCTGTTTTCTTCTGCCAATTTTTCAGATTTTTTGAATAAAAACGATTATATTGAGCAGATTTCCAGATATGACAAGAAAAAACTGGAGGAGTACCAACAGGTTAAGAATCAGGTGATAGAAAAAGAAGCCCAACTGGCACAGGAAAAGGAGGAACTGGACGGATATAAGGCACAGGCAGAGGTGGAAAAAGGGAGTGTATCCACCCTGGTAAACCAAACGATAGTCAATCTGGCAGGAAAGTCGGATCAAATGGCTATTGTGGAGCAGGAGGCATTTGCTTATGAGCAGCAAATCCGGGAGCAGAAAGAAAATATTGCTAGGCTGCAGGAAAAGCTGGAGGAAGAGATTGCACTTTCCCGACGGGCTGCCCAGTCCACCTGGAGAGACATTTCTGAGGTACAGTTTGCCGAGGGAGACAGATATCTGCTGGCCAATTTGATTTTCTGTGAGGCAGGAGGAGAGGATTATGCAGGGCAGGTAGGAGTGGGTGCAGTGGTAATGAACCGTGTGCTAAGCTCTGTCTTTCCTGATTCTGTTGTGGGTGTGATTTACCAGTCGGGACAGTTTTCTCCTGTGGCCAGTGGACGGCTGGCGGCAGCATTGGCAGAAAATAAGGCGACAGAAAGCTGCTATCGGGCAGCAGACGCAGCAATGAATGGAGAGACAAATGTGGGAAACTGTGTATTTTTCAGAACACCTATTCCCGGTCTGACAGGAATCAGTATAGGAGGTCATATTTTCTATTAATAGAGGTATTTTGCCATTTATTGTCGCATTTTGCTGGACATTAGAGGAAAAAGAGGATATAATTAAAAATGGTCTATTTCAGTTGTAAAATAGCGTGGAGGATACAGTGAAGTACAGAAGAAACGTCTATCAGGCTCTGACAATGATTACACAGTTTGGAATCAATATGCTGGTTCCCATTCTGGGCTGTTCCTTTGTAGGAATGTTTCTGGACAGGCGGTTTGAAACCTCCTTCTGGATGGTACTCTTATTTTTTGTAGGGGCACTTGCAGGATTTAGGAATGTATATGTGTTTGCCAGGAAAATATATAGTATAAAGAGTGAAAAGGATACCCTGTATGGAAGAAAAGGAAAAAAAGAAGGGGATTGACAAAACGCTGCTGGAGCTGTCCGCAGGCAGTATCTTCTGGGGGATTGTCTGTCAAATAACACTGGTCTGGCTGACCGCCGATAAGGCAGGCTACAGTTTGGGACTCTGGATAGGGGTGCTGATGGCAGTGGCATCAGGTATCCATATGTGGTGGTCTTTAGACCGAGCATTGGATTTTTCTCAGGATTCAGCGGTAAAGATGATAACCAAGCAGAATATTTTCCGGTATGTGGCAATTGTTTTGATTATGGCCATCATTATGCTGACAAAAACGGGAAATCCGCTGGCTGTCTTTCTGGGGCTTATGGGATTGAAAGTAGCGGCTTATTTACAGCCGTTTACTCATAAGATATGTGCTGGGTTTTATAAAGAGAATGTGTAAGGAGGTGAGAATATGGAACAGGGGATGTTATTATCCGCAGGGGCAGACATTGACTTTATGGTCCATGGAGTATTTTCCTATGAGCTGTTCGGGCAGACGGTATGGATAACCACCACACACATCTGTGTATTGATTGTGATGCTGGTGATTATTGCTTTCTGCTTTGCAGCAAATCGAGCCGTAAAGCATGCCACCGAGGTTCCGGGCACATTTCAAAATATTGTAGAGCTGGTAGTAGAAATGCTGGACAATATGGTTGGGGGAGTAATGGGCAAGCATGCACCAAGATTCCGCAATTATATCGGGACGATTTTTATCTTTATCCTGGTCAGCAATCTATCCGGTCTGTTTGGACTTCGTCCGCCCACTGCAGATTATGGAGTGACTCTGGCACTGGGTCTGATGAGCTTTAGCGTGATTCATTTCAATAAGTTTAAGCATCAGAAGGTAAAGGGCGTTATTGAGGGACTATGCAGTCCGTGGCCGTTTTGGGCACCGATTAATATAATTGGTGATATCGCAGTACCGATTTCCTTGTCACTGCGTCTTTTTGCAAACATACTGTCAGGTGTAGTAATGATGGCGCTGGTTTATGGTCTGCTGTCACAGATTGCCATTATCTGGCCGGCAGCGCTCCATGTATACTTTGATATGTTCTCAGGAGCGATTCAGACCTATGTATTCTGTATGCTGACGATGACTTATGTGTCGGATGCCTGCACTACAGACTAAGTAAAGCAGCCTATTGGGTAAGAGAATAGGTGGTTTTTATCAGACAATTAAATACAGACAATTAAATATTGCATAAAATCATAAAAGATTAAGGAGGAAACAGGAATGGAATTTAACACAGAATTTATATTGGGATGTTCAGCAATTGGTGCAGGTCTCGCGGTAATCGCAGGTATCGGACCTGGTGTAGGACAGGGTATTGCAGCAGGACATGCGGCAGCAGCAGTAGGAAGAAATCCAGGAGCAAAGTCTGATATTACTTCTACCATGCTTTTGGGACAGGCGGTAGCCGAGACTACAGGTCTTTATGGTTTGCTGATTGCCATGCTGCTCTTATTCGTAAAACCTTTGATCTAATGCGGGGCCTCTGTATAAACGCATATAGAATGACTTAGAAAGGAGGCTCATGTCTTGAATACATTAGTGGGCAAAGGATTGATTCTGGCAGCGGAGCAGATGACCCCCAGGTTGTTCGACCTGGATTTACAGCTTGTGGCAGATGCAGCCCTTATGATTATTGCCGTATTCTCTCTGTTTTTGATTGCATCCAAGATGCTGTTTAATCCGGTCAGAGATATGCTGCAAAAGAGACAGGAAAAAATCCAGGGTGAGCTGGATACTGCAGCACAGGATATGGCAGAAGCGGCTAAGCTGAAGGCTGATTATGAAGCGAAGTTAAAGGATATCAACAAGGAAGCAGAAGCTATTCTGAGTGAAGCACGTAAGAAAGCACTGGCCAACGAAAATAGAATTGTAGCAGATGCCAAGGCAGAAGCGGCAAGGATTATCGAAAGGGCACAGGCAGAAGCAGAGCTTGAGAAGAAGAAAGCAGTTGATGATGTAAAACGTGAAATGATAGTAGTAGCATCTATGATGGCTGGTAAGGTAGTGAATGCATCCATCGATATGTCTGTTCGTGACAGTCTGATCGATGAGACACTGAAAGAAATAGGTGAAAGCACATGGCTAAGCTAATTTCAAAAACATACGGAGAAGCCTTATTCGAGCTTGCCATTGAGGAAGACAAGGCTGATGTGTTCATGGAGGAGATTGCAGGGATTCGTCAGATATTGGCAGAAAACCAGGAGTTTAGCAGACTGATGAATCATCCCAAAATCCTCAAGGAGGAGAAAATAGAGGTGCTGGAAAATGTATTTAAGGGACGCATTTCTGCACAGCTAATGGGATTCCTTGTATTAATTGTAACGAAGGACCGCTATGGTGAGATAGAGGCCATTTTGGACTATTTCCTGACAGAAATCAAGAAATATAAGGGAATTGGTATCGCCTATGTTACTACAGCCTCCAGTCTCCAGAAGGAGCAGCAGGCAAGAATAGAGCAGAAGCTGCTGGAAACCACACAGTATAAGGAAATGGAAATACACTATACTGTGGATGAAAGTCTGATTGGCGGTATGACGATAAGAATTGGAGACCGTGTAGTGGACAGCAGTATAAAAACCAAGTTAAATGAACTGACAAAACAGCTATTGAAGATTCAGATGGCGTAAGATAAGGCAGTGAAAAAAGGTAACTATTCAGTAGGTCTGCATACTTGCTGTGCCGGCCGCAGGACAACGCAGCGGCAACAAGATGACTGCACGGATGCTGAACAGTTACGAAAAAAGAAAGAAAGGTGTGTACAGATCCATGAATTTAAGACCGGAAGAAATAAGTTCTGTGATTAAGGATCAGATTAAGAGATATGCCTCCGAGCTGGAAGTATCTGATGTGGGTACGGTTATCCAGGTGGCGGATGGTATTGCCCGCGTACACGGACTGGAAAATGCCATGCAGGGTGAACTTTTGGAGTTTCCCGGAGAAGTATATGGAATGGTGCTTAATCTGGAAGAAGACAACGTGGGTGCAGTTCTTCTCGGAAGCCATAAAAATATCAACGAAGGCGATACAGTGAAAACTACAGGTC
The DNA here is from genome assembly GCA_017532145.1 of Lachnospiraceae bacterium. Lineage (GTDB taxonomy): Bacteria > Bacillota > Clostridia > Lachnospirales > Lachnospiraceae > Kineothrix. The sequence goes on from JAFXJR010000071.1 coordinate 16,839, forward strand.
GTGTGGTTGAGGTTCCTGTAGGAGATACGATGCTGGGACGTGTGGTAAATGCTCTTGGTCAGCCTATTGACGGAAAAGGACCGATTCAGACAGACAAGTATCGAAAGATTGAAAGAGTGGCCTCTGGCGTTATTACGAGAAAATCCGTTGATACGCCATTACAGACAGGTATTAAGGCAATCGACTCCATGGTTCCTATTGGAAGGGGTCAGAGAGAGTTGATTATCGGTGACAGACAGACCGGAAAGACGGCAATTGCCATTGATACCATTATTAACCAGAAGGGACAGGGAGTAAAATGTATCTATGTGGCTATAGGACAGAAGGCTTCCACCGTTGCCAGCATTGTGAAGACGCTGGAGGAGTATGGTGCAATGGCTTATACCACTATTGTAGCGGCTACGGCCAGTGAGCTGGCTCCCCTGCAGTATATTGCCCCCTATTCAGGCTGTGCAATTGGAGAAGAATGGATGGAAAACGGAGAGGATGTACTGGTGGTTTATGACGACCTGAGCAAGCATGCAGCAGCATACCGTACTCTCTCGTTGCTGTTAAAAAGACCTCCCGGACGTGAGGCTTATCCCGGTGACGTATTCTATCTGCACTCCCGTTTGCTGGAGAGAGCAGCCAGAATGAGTGAGGAATATGGTGGTGGTTCCCTGACTGCCCTTCCGATTATTGAGACTCAGGCAGGTGACGTTTCTGCTTATATTCCCACCAACGTTATTTCCATTACTGATGGACAGATTTATCTGGAAACAGAGATGTTTAACTCCGGCTTCCGTCCGGCTGTTAATGCGGGACTTTCTGTATCCCGCGTAGGTGGTGCAGCACAGATTAAGGCGATGAAGAAGATTGCCGCACCGATTCGTGTGGAGTTGGCACAGTATAGAGAGCTGGCAGCCTTTGCACAGTTTGGTTCCGAGCTGGATGCAGATACCAAGGAGAAGCTGGCACAGGGTGAAAGAATCAAGGAAGTATTAAAGCAGCCTCAGTATCAGCCTATGCCGGTACAGTATCAGGTAATTATTATCTATGCAGCAACCAATAAGTATCTGCTGGATATACCCACAGAGGATATCATTCGTTTTGAAAAAGAGTTCTTTGAATTTTTGGATACCAAATATCCTGAAATTCCCGCTTCCATTGCAAAGGAAAAGGAAATCTCAGAAACTACGGATGGTGCTTTGAAAAAGGCAATCGAAGAATTTAAGACGCAATTCAGGACCTCTTAATCCGTGCAGCCGGATCAGGAGCTGGACTGCGTGATAAAGAAAGGGACAGGTAACAATTATGGCCTCAATGAGAGACATAAAAAGGCGGAAAGGCAGTATACAAAGTACGCAGCAGATTACCAAAGCCATGAAACTTGTTTCCACCGTTAAATTGCAGAGGGCGAAACAGCGTGCAGAGCAATCCAGAGATTATTTTAGCTGTATGTATGAAACGGTTGTTTCCATGCTTGCAAAGGCCGGAAATATTAATCATCCGTACCTGAAGGCCGGTGCCTCCTCACGGAAAGGAATCATCGTGATTACTTCTAACAGAGGATTGGCAGGAGGCTACAACTCCAATGTAACAAAGCTGATTACTCAGGGAAATTTTGATAAACAGGATGCAGAGCTTTATATTATTGGAAAAAAGGGACGGGAAATCCTGCAGCGCCATGGATATCGGGTTAGAGAGGACTATTCAGATATTGTGGAGGAACCTGTGTATGCCGATGCTATGGAAGTAAGCAAAAAGGTTCTGAGTGATTTTGCCAAGGGAGAAATTGGAGAAATTTACCTGGCTTATACAGGATTTAAGAATACAGTAGTTCATGAACCGAAGATGCTGAAGCTGCTTCCGGTGGAGTTGGAGACACAGGCTGGGAATAAAGGTAGTGCAGGAGGGCAGGAAAGCAGGGCACCGATGAACTTTGAGCCTGCGGAGGATGCCGCTTTGGATATGATTATTCCCAAGTATGTAACCAGTCTGATTTTTGGAGGTCTGGTGGAAGCTGTGGCAAGTGAAAACGGTGCAAGGATGCAGGCAATGGATTCGGCAACCAGCAATGCGGAAGAGATGATTGACCATTTGACGCTGATGTATAACAGGGCGCGACAGGGATCCATTACGCAGGAGCTGACAGAGATTATTGCTGGAGCCAATGCAATATCATAACGATAGCAATGCAATAGCAATGCAAAAGCAATAGCAATGCAAAAGCAATGTAATGGCAATGGCATAATAAGTTGTGCATATAGTTAGTGCTTGTAGAACTTGTAAAGTAAGTTAGGAGATAGATATAGGATAGGAAAGGAAAGAATATGGCAGGGATAAATAAAGATATGGGTAATATTGGAAAAGTTACCCAGATTATCGGTGCTGTGCTGGATATTAAGTTTACTGGCGGCAAGCTGCCGGAGATTAATGAAGCGATTAGAATTCCCGGCAAGGATGGCGGGGAGCTGGTGGCAGAAGTATCGCAGCATCTGGGTGATGATACAGTTCGATGTATTGCCATGGGTTCTACCGACGGTTTTGTAAGAGGTATGGAGGCTACAGCTACTGGAGCGGCAATTTCAGTTCCTGTGGGAGAAAATACATTGGGAAGAATGTTTAACGTTTTAGGGCAGCCGATAGACAATAAGCCGGCTCCTAAGAACGTATCCTATGAGCCGATTCATAGACCGGCACCTTCTTTTGAGGAACAGTCTACTCAGGCAGAGCTGTTGGAGACGGGTATTAAGGTAGTAGACTTGCTCTGTCCTTATCAGAAGGGTGGAAAAATTGGTCTATTTGGCGGTGCTGGTGTAGGTAAGACAGTATTGATTCAGGAGCTGATTCGTAATATTGCTACAGAGCATGGTGGATATTCTGTATTTACAGGAGTTGGAGAGCGAACCAGAGAAGGTAACGACCTGTATCATGAAATGATAGAATCAGGTGTTATTGATAAGACAACGATGGTTTTCGGGCAGATGAATGAGCCGCCCGGAGCCAGAATGAGAGTAGGGCTGACAGGTCTTACCATGGCAGAGTACTTCCGTGATAAGGGTGGTAAGGACGTGCTGCTGTTTATTGACAATATTTTCCGTTTTACACAGGCAGGTTCTGAGGTGTCTGCGTTGCTTGGGCGTATGCCCTCTGCTGTAGGTTATCAGCCTACTCTGCAGACAGAAATGGGTGCTTTGCAGGAGCGTATTACTTCTACAAAGAATGGATCCATTACTTCCGTACAGGCTGTTTATGTGCCTGCGGATGACTTGACTGACCCTGCACCTGCAACAACCTTCGCACATTTGGATGCAACCACTGTATTATCACGTTCTATCGTAGAGCTTGGTATTTACCCTGCAGTAGACCCTCTGGAGTCTACCTCACGTATTTTGGATCCCAGAGTTGTTGGTGAAGAGCATTACCAGGTGGCTCGTGGTGTACAGGAAATTTTACAGAGATATAAGGAATTACAGGATATTATCGCTATCTTAGGTATGGACGAGCTTTCTGAAGCAGATAAGCTGGTTGTTTCTCGTGCAAGAAAGATTCAGAGATTCTTATCACAGCCTTTCTTCGTAGCCGGACAGTTTACCGGTCTGGAAGGTAAGTATGTACCAATTAGTGAAACCATCCGTGGATTTAAGGAAATTCTGGAAGGTAAGCATGATGATATACCTGAAGGTTACTTCTTAAATGCAGGAAGCATCGATGATGTTTTGGCAAAGGTTAAATAAAGGAGTAGATTCCTATGGCAGAAAGTA
>JAFXJR010000072.1 GCA_017532145.1 Lachnospiraceae bacterium
ACCGTACACACGGCTGCCAACACATCGCAGATTAGCATGGTCCTTTTCTTATCCCAGCGGTCGCTTAAAGCTCCTGCGAAGATGCTCAGCACCACATAGGGTGCATAAGAGCTTACCATCAACAGAGCTGTTTTTAAGGCAGACCCCTCCTGAGTATAGGACCAGATAACCAAAGTATAAGCGGTCATGGCGCTTCCTAAACCGGAAAACATCTGACTGGCCCAAAGGACCAGATAAGTTCTCATTTCATATAAAGTTGTTCTAAAGTTTTTCATTTTTGCTCCATGCTCTCCTTTCTAATTTGATTTGCATGGAGCTGTAGCAATGCACAGAATCATCGCTTTATCCTTCCTTTACTTCTTTAAATACTCACAAATCTCCCGGATAATCTCAGGAGACTTATAATCCATCCCATCCACACCATATATAATTGCATAGGAGAAATTGTCCGCCAGAACCTCCTCCGGGTCAATAACATATTCTGTATTTCGACCAAACACCGTCCAAAAATTAGAGGCACTCTCCACCGGATACATTACTGACAAATCATCAATAGGTACCAGACCTGCCGTCATCAACTCAAACATATCATCTTCGGGATTCTGAAAGGGTAAGGTCGTGGTAAATACCACCACACAATCTCTTTCTTTACCACCAATCTGAAAAGTAGCATAGGAATTATATTTCCCCACATCCGGATTGCTCAGTATTCTTTCCCGGACCGCAGGTGCAAATTGAAACTCCTCTTCCTGCACCCTGAACCCAAGTATGCCATACATATCCTTCCGAAACTGTGCATCATTTCTGGTAAGACAATGAAACAACTCATGAGCCAATACGGCGGTTCCATAATCCTGTGCCCACCTATCCTCACTGCCTAACAAAGACAAAATAGATTTACTGATGTAAATCTGTGTATCATGGGTGTAGGCTCCTGCTCCTGATTCCTCCAACATAGTAGTTTTCACAAAGGTAATCTCTTCCACTGCAGGTAATTTGTAGCTGTTTTTCTCACAAATATCCTTGATTTTTTCCATACCTGCAGATACTACTTCTTTTTCTTCTTCTGTAAAGTCCAGCGTCTGCTTTGTTGCAAATGCAATGTATTCTTCCAGGGTAGTATCCTTTTGATGCATTCTGAAATTTAAGTCATTCTGGGTAAGGCCGTTTAAATACTCCTTATTACCTGACAAAAAGTCTGCCCCCTCCTTGGCATCTGCAAAGCAGAAGGTTAACTCCTCATACTTTTCCTTATGGGTGTTCTCTTTGGACTCCGCCTTTTGGGCTTCCGTACTCTGTTTTGTTTCTTCCTCTGTAACAAAGTTTGACTCTGCTACGATAGGTTCCTCGGTAGTCTTCTTTTCACAAGCTGATAAGGCCATTGCCAGACAAAAGCACATGACCCACAAACCGACTTTTCTTTTCATATTCTCTCCATCCCCTCAGTATGTATTTATTTCAGTAATGCCTTCACTTCCTCCCAGCTTTTTACCGTAAGAATCCCCTCCTTGGGCTCCTGTGGCTTTGCTGTCGCACCAAGGTACCACACCGGAAAAAGGCCTGCATTCTTGGCACCAACCACATCACATTCATAATTATCCCCTATGTACCAAACCTCCTCGGGCTTCAGCTTTGCCTTTTGTAAGGCAAATTCAAAGATGCGGCGATGGGGCTTGCGATACATATACTCACTGGTGGCCAGGATAAATTCAAACTCGTGCCTCGGCAAAACCTCCTGCAAACGGTTTTCCAAGGCTTCCCCACAATAAGTGATATTGCTGAGCACCGCAGTGCGAATCCCCTGCTCCTTTAAAAAGCTTAAGAAATCCTCTATCCCTTCCGAAGGTACTCCCGGAGATGCCGCATCCCAGAACACCTTATCCCGCTTGGCTCCTCTGATGGAAAGCTCCACGCCCTGGGACTCATACAAATATCCACAGAACATATCATTAGGAATCTCCACCTGCAAAAGATGCCTTCTGG
>JAFXJR010000008.1 GCA_017532145.1 Lachnospiraceae bacterium
TGCTTATGTATATTCTAAAGTAAAGTTTACAGAATACGATGAGCTGGTTCCAGGAATGCAAGCATTTTATATCTGTACAGATGAAAATGGAGCTTGTTACATTAATGAAAAGGAAGACGATGCTACCGTAACAGATTATATCAGGACAGTATCTCTGCAGGGGGATGTGGTAGACTTGAATAATCAAGTGGCTGTAGAGTATAATGAGTTATTGGAAAGTGATGATGAGTTAAAAGCCTTTTTGGCAGATTTAGGCAGTCGAATTGATGCTTCTGTGGGTACAGCACTGGCAGAAGCGGAGAAGCAAGCTGAGGCAGAAGCAGCGGCGGCAGCTTCAGAAAGTCAGGGGCAGATTACCATTGCAAAAAGAGTTCGGGCAACAGACGTAGTGAATATCAGAAGCTCTGACAGCGAAACTGCTGACAAAAAAGGAAAGGCTCAGATTGGTGATGAGTTTGACCTTTTGGAGCAAAAAGGAAACGGTTGGAGCAAGGTAAAGCTGGCTGATGGAGAAGGCTATATCAAGAGTGAGTATCTGCAGGTGATTGAAGAAGAATTGGTAGATGCAGGTACTGTTTCAGGAGAAAGTCAGGGACAGGGAGGTGGATCCCAGAAGGTTCGGGCAACAGATGTAGTCAATATCAGAAATTCTGACAGTGAAACAGCTGATAAAAAGGGACAGGCTCAGATTGGTGATGAATTTACCCTTTTGGAGCAGAAGGAAATGGCTGGAGTAAGGTAAAGCTGGCTGATGGAGAAGGCTATATTAAGAGTGAGTATTTACAGGTGATTCAAACAGAGTTAGCCGATGCAGGGGCTGTGACACAGGAAAGTCAGGAGCAGGAAACTGTACCAGAGGAAAATCAGCAACAAGAGGCTGAGGGAGAAGAAAATGAACAGCAGGAAGCTGTATTGCAAAAGGTTCGGGCAACGACTGTGGTTAATATCAGAAGCTCTGACAATGAAGCAGCAGATAAAAAAGGACAGGCTCAGACTGGTCAGGAATTTATCCTTTTGGAACAGCAGGGAAATGGCTGGAGCAAGGTAAAGCTGACTGATGGAGAAGGCTATATCAAGAGTGAGTACCTTCAAGCTGTAAGTGATACTGATGCAGAATCTACGCCTTCAGAAGCTTCATCTAATAGTGAGGCTAAGACTGTAACAGTTATTGAAAACGTCAATGTAAGAAAGTCCGCCAGTGAGAATGCAGAAAGATTGGGACTGGTATATATGGGGGAAAAGCTGGAATTGATTATGAAACAGGCAGATGGCTGGACAAAAGTTAAGTATAAGGGACAGACTGCATATGTAAAATCAGAGTATGTAAAATAAGGCAGTATATTTGCTTTTTTATCAGGAAAGAATAAAAGTGTAAGCATAAGTAATTATGTTTACACTTTTTTTATGTGAAAGGAAGGCTGCAGGAATGAATCGAGATGATACAGAGGTATTAAAGGATATTCAAAGGAATACAGAGATGGCAATGCAAGTTATAGATACAATTAATGATAAGGTATACGATGACGATTTGGCAGTGCAATTATCCAAGCAGTCCTTAAAGTATTCTGAAATCCATAACAGGGCTTTAGATAAGATATTGGAAGGCAAGGTGGAGCCATATCATCCTAATCATTTTAATCGGATGATGCTGGTAGGGGGAATCCATGCCAATACCCTCTTGGATACCAGTACCAGCCATCTTGCAGAGCTGTTGATTCAGGGAAGCGGAAGGGGAATTACCGATATGTGTAAAACCATTAACCATCATCAGAAAGCAGATTCTGCTACCCTTGAAATTGCCAGAGAACTTATAGCCTTTGAAGAGAAAAATATTGAGCGGTATAAAAAATATTTATAATTGTATACAAGTATTATTGTACAATGTGTACAAAAAGCAATAAAAATTTTTTCTAAAACTTTTACGGTTTCATGACTTAAACTAGCTTGTACAATCAGAAATCACATTATATAATAATATTCGGAAAAACCGTTTAGAATTTGTGATAATAAAATCGAAGGAGGATGTACGAAATGTCATATGTTGATGAGGTATTTGATTTAGTAGTGGCAAAGAATCCTGCACAGCCGGAGTTTATTCAGGCAGTAAAAGAGGTACTGGAATCTCTGCGTGTAGTAATTGAGGCAAATGAGGAAGCATACAGAAAGGATGCGTTACTGGAGAGGCTGGTAACACCGGAAAGAATCATCATGTTCAGAATTCCCTGGGTGGATGATAAGGGACAGGTTCAGGTAAATAACGGCTTCCGTGTACAGTTCAACAGTGCAATCGGTCCTTATAAGGGAGGTCTGAGATTCCATCCTTCCGTAAATCTGGGTATTATCAAGTTTTTGGGATTTGAGCAGATATTTAAAAACTCTCTCACTGGTCTTCCTATTGGTGGAGGAAAGGGGGGTTCCGACTTTGATCCTAAGGGTAAATCGGACAGAGAGGTTATGGCATTCTGCCAGAGCTTTATGACAGAGCTGTACAGACATATCGGAGCAGATACAGATGTACCTGCAGGTGACATAGGTGTAGGCGGTAGAGAGATTGGTTATATGTATGGACAGTATAAGAGAATCCGTAACTGCTATGAAGGTGTACTGACAGGAAAGGGCCTTACATACGGAGGTTCCTTGGCAAGAACACAGGCAACAGGCTATGGCTTATTGTATCTGACAGAAGAAATGTTAAAGTGCAACGGTAAAGATATTGCAGGCAAGACGATTGCTGTTTCCGGTGCAGGAAACGTGGCTATTTATGCAATTGAAAAGGCACAGCAGCTGGGTGGTAAGCCAGTAACCTGCTCCGATTCTACAGGCTGGATTTATGATTCGGAAGGAATCGATGTTGCCCTATTAAGAGAGGTAAAGGAAGTAAAACGTGCAAGACTGACAGAGTACGCAGCAGCAAGACCCAGTGCAGAGTATCATGAAGGTAAAGGAGTATGGAGCGTAAAATGTGATATTGCTCTGCCTTGTGCAACACAAAATGAACTGGATCTGGAGGATGCAAAGGCTTTGGTTGCCAATGGCTGTTTTGCAGTGGCAGAAGGTGCCAATATGCCTACTACACTGGAGGCTACTGAATATCTTCAGGAGAACAAGATTCTTTTCTGCCCTGGAAAGGCATCCAATGCAGGTGGTGTAGCAACCTCCGCTCTGGAAATGAGCCAGAACAGCGAAAGACTTAGCTGGACCTTTGAAGAGGTAGACAGCAAGCTGAAGACGATTATGGTAAATATCTTCCACAATCTGGACGAGGCTTCCAAGAAGTACGGAATGGAAGGCAATTATGTGGCTGGTGCCAATATCGCAGGCTTTTTGAAGGTGGCAGAGGCGATGACAGCACAGGGAGTTGTATAAGAGACAAACAAGTTTATCTCATAGATTTTTGTATTGTGACAGTGAGAGTACTGAGTAGTTACGATACAATCAATATTGATAAGTCCTGGAAATACTGAATTTCCGGGACTTTTCTTTATTGATTGATAAGACGTAACTATTCAGCAGGTCTGCACACTTGCTGTGCAGACCGTACGAAAATGTAGTTGTAGCGAGCAAAATCCCATCGCCATAGGCGATTTTCATGGATTTTTGCATCGTAACGGTGAAGGTACTGAACAGTTACGATAAGACAAAAAATGGTCAGAATATTGAGCTGTGCTATGGAAAGCACAGACCAGTCAAACGTCAGTTAATTAATATTTGGTGTACTAAGTGGTGAACACTGCTTCTTAGTGAAAGGGGACTTACTTGTGTCGGTGTAGTACAAGCCCCATCTGACAAAGCACAAAGTGATTTTACCACTTTGTGCTGATGAGGTTATGAGCAAGTAGCGAAATTCAATAAAGTTGAATTCATAGATTGTGAATACCTGATTTGACTGAGTAAGCTGTAAAGGTTTACGTTGAATTTTATAGCTTATTTTTGTATAATATCTATTTAAGATGAAATCATTCCTGTAAAAGTGGTGTATGTCCGCAATCGTAATAAACGGAAGGAATATCTCTGTCTTATTTCCACAAAGGTAAATCTGGATGAGGATGAAATCATTCGTATCTATGGAAAACGCTGGGATATAGAGGTGTTCTTCAAAGTGTGCAAGAGCCACCTCAATCTGAGCAGGGAGTGTAACACGTTATCTTATGCTACAATGACTGCACACACAGCAGTCGTTTTTACCCGATACATGATGCTGTCTTTGGAGAGCCAGGAATCGAATGACGACCGTTCCCTTAGCGAACTCTTTTTATCCTTTTCTGATGAGAGGTCTGATATTACATGGATACAGGCTTTTCAAATGCTACTTCAAATGTTCAGCATCATGCTTACGGATAACACCGAGCTATCGGATAAAAAAATAGATGAATTGATGAATGCACTTCCCGTGTTACTGAAAACACAGCTTCAAGCTGCGTAACGGCTGAATATTGATAACTGAATGACTGCCAGATATTGAATTTTCAGGGTGCATAGTTAAAACTTATGTGCAAAGTTTGGGTTAAATATTTTAAAGAATGGTCAGAGGAAATCAAAAGAAAGTAACTTATTTTCCACAACTCCAAAAGTACAATGGGAGGATAATCATATGATAAATATCACAGAATATCTGGAATGGATATATAGGGATTTTAAGATACAAAATGAGCAAGCATACTTATGTCAGCTAAAGGGACTTACCTTTGAATCAGGTTGTTTGCCGGATTATCAGAATATACAGATACAAAGATTGTATTTATTAAGGTATGCTTTTGCCTATGGATTTGAATATACTACTATTTATGCAGAAGCTCTGGAACGATTACATAAGCCGGATGAAGTATCGGTGGCTTCCATAGGCTGTGGTACCTTTATCGATTATTGGTCTTTGGTTCAGGCAATTGAAAGACGACAAAAAATCCAGTGTAAAGTAAGATATGTTGGGATAGATGAAATAGATTGGAGCTATAAATTTGCCAAAAGAATGATAGATGAAATCTATTTTAATCAAGGCAATGCAAAACATTTTTTTGCAAGTAATGCTCAGTTTATTTCTGATATATATTTTTTCCCCAAGTCTATCAGTGAATTTACTGCCGAAGAAATGAATATAATGACAGAAAATTTAAAGAACAAGCCCATTATAAAAGATAAGCTTATTTTATGCTTTTCTCTACGTGCAGATATTGCAAACAGAGAAGCAGATTTAAAGAAAACCCAACAGGTAATTGATGCATTCAAAGAGAATGGATTTGAACAGAAAAATTTGAATTATAGATTTACCTATTTTCCGGAAAACAGAGGGATTGCGGCATATGATAGTCAATATGTTTATCCTCAGCAGGCATATGATTATATTAAAAATTTAAGTCAGAAGTGCAGTAAATACATAGAGCAGGGGGCTAACTGTAAAAACAGCTGTTCAGAATATCTGAATAGAAGTCCAATATTGAAAACAGGAACAATTTTTTATCAGCTAATAGATTTAGAAAGGAAAAGAAGCCTATGATTTTAAGTGTAAGTCGCAGAACGGATATTCCCAATTATTATTCAGAATGGTTTTATAACAGAATCAAAGAAGGCTATGTATATGTAAGAAATCCAATGAATATGCATCAAATCAGCAGAATAGATTTATCTCCCGAAGTAGTAGACTGTATTGTGTTTTGGACGAAAAATCCAGAGCCAATGATGGAGAGATTGGATGAGCTGTCAGCTTATCCGTTCTATTTTCAGTTTACTTTAACAGGTTATGGGAAAGACATGGAATGTAATGTTCCCCATAAAAAAGAAAAAATGATACCAATATTTCAAAGACTGTCGGAAAAGCTTGGAAAAAAGAGAGTGATTTGGAGATATGATCCGATTATATTTACAGAGATTTATCGCCCGGAATATCATATAAAGGCATTTGAACAGATTTCAAATGCTTTAAAAGGATATACCGACCAGTGTGTGATTAGTTTTGTTGATATTTATGCGAAAAATAAAAAAAATATGAAAGAGCTGAAGGCTTATGAGATAGAAGAAGCGGAATTGAGGGATTTTTGTAAAAAGATAAATAGAATAGCTCAATCAAATGGTATGACAGTTTCCAGTTGTGCTGAACGGATAGATTTAGCAGAATGTGGAATTGCACATAACTGCTGTATTGATAAGAAGTTAATTGAAGATGTGATTGGCTATAAAATTAAGGTAGGCAAGGATAAAAATCAAAGACTGGAATGTGGATGTGTGGAAAGCGTGGAAATTGGTGCTTATAATACCTGTAAAAATGGTTGCAGATATTGTTATGCCAATTACAGTCAGGAGAGTGTGATAAAAAATTGTGACAGATATGATGTAAATTCTCCTTTATTATGCGGTATATTGACCGAAGAGGATAAAATCAGTGAACGAAAGACACGAACCTTAAAAGAAGAACAGATAAGTCTTTTTGACTAATACACAAAGGCTGACGTGTGAATGGTAACTAACTGAATGAATTTCCGTATCGTTGCAAAAGAAGTAGTTGACAAAATCGTTTCTATTGCATATGCTGAGATAAGAGAGAAAGATAAAATGTATAAAATAAATTGATATATATCAAAAAGGCGATGAGCAGAAAGAGTAGGCTATCAGAAGATTACAGAGAGGGAATGTCACCGGCTGCAAGCAATCCCAATAAGAAGATAGCTAAAGTGCATCTGTGAGCCGATTCGGGGAAAGAACATGCTGTTCCAGTATCCGGGTACGTCTAAGGCACGTTACGCTTTTGAAGGGAAGGATGGAAATATACCATCCTTAAACAGAGTGGACCCGCGGAGTAGCTTCGTCTCTGGCTTGATGATACTATCAGGCTGAGGCGAAGCTTTTTTCATTTAGATTAAAGCGGATATTGATTATCGACTTCGCTACTTAGTACTCGGCACACGATAAAGTGACAACTTCCTTGATTCGGCTAAAATATGGTCAATAGAATCAGCAAAAAAGGGAAAGGAGGATGGAGCTGCACATGAAATTCATCAAACGAATACAAGAAGAGATTGCCATCATCAGAGAGAGGGATCCGGCCATCCATTCCTCCATGGAGGTATTCTTATATCCCAGCTTTAAGGTAATGCTGCATTACAGACTGGCACATAAGCTGTACTTAAAGAAGCATTATTTTTTAGCCAGATGGATATCCCAAAGAGGGGTGAGAAAAACCGGGATAGAGATACATCCGGGAGCGCAGATTGGCAAGGGATTTTTTATTGATCATGGAAATGGAGTAATTATAGGGGAAACAGCTATTATTGGAGACAATGTAACTCTTTACCAGGGAGTTACCCTGGGAGGTACAGGTAAAGAGACCGGGAAACGGCATCCCACCGTAGGCAACAATGTAATGATTAGTGCCGGTGCTAAGGTGTTGGGGTCGTTTAAAATAGGTGATAATTCTAAAATAGGTGCTGGAAGTGTGGTGTTGGAGGAGGTACCTCCTAATTCTACTGTAGTAGGAGTACCAGGCAGGGTAGTAAAGAGAAAAAAACAGACACTTCCTCAGGAGGAGATGAATCAAGTGGATTTGCCTGACCCGGTAAGAGAGGACATTGTCAACCTGCAGCGAGCCGATAGTGAGCTGACTAACCGATTATTAGATTTGGAAAACGTAGTCAGGGAAATGAAGCGGCAGAGAGAAAGAGAGAAAAAGGAAGGAAAAGGAGCTACACAATGAAAATTTATAATACGTTATCAAAGAAAAAAGAAGAGTTTATACCCATTGAGCCGGGAAAGGTAAAAATGTATGTATGCGGTCCCACCGTATATAATCTGATTCATATTGGTAATGCCAGGCCGATGATTGTCTTCGATACGGTAAGAAGATATATGGAATACAAGGGCTATGAGGTAAATTTTGTCTCCAATTTTACTGATGTGGATGATAAGATTATTAAAAAGGCCATTGAAGAAGGTGTAGAAGCATCAGTGATTTCCGAACGTTATATCGCTGAATGCAAAAAGGATATGGAGGCAATGAATGTAAAGCCTGCCACCACTCATCCTTTGGCGACCAATGAAATCTGCGGTATGGTAGAGATGATAGAAAAGCTGGTGGAGAAAGGCCATGCCTACAAGGCAGCAGACGGTACAGTATATTTCAGAACCCGAAGCTTCCAGGAATATGGAAAGCTTTCCCACAAAAATCTGGAGGATTTACAGGGAGGAAATCGTTCCCTGCTGGTTTCCGGAGAGGATCAAAAGGAGGATGCTCTGGATTTTGTGCTTTGGAAGCCGAAAAAGGAAGGGGAGCCTTATTGGGAGTCGCCTTGGTGTCAGGGAAGACCAGGATGGCATATTGAATGCTCTGTAATGAGTAAGCGTTATCTGGGAGACGAAATCGACATTCATGCCGGAGGAGAGGATTTAGTTTTCCCCCATCATGAAAATGAAATAGCTCAGTCAGAGGCTGCCAATGGCAAAACCTTCGCCAGATACTGGATGCACAATGCTTTTTTAAATATTGAAAATAGAAAGATGTCCAAGTCGGCAGGGAATTTTTTTACAGTCAGAGATATTAGTGAGAAATATGACCTGCAGATTCTGCGCTTTTTTATGCTTTCTGCCCATTACAGAAGTCCACTGAACTTTAGCGGAGAACTGATGGAGGCAGCAAAAAATGGTTATGAAAGAATCGTAACCAGTGTAACAAACCTGAACTATCTGCTGGGACGTGCCGCAGCGGGAGAACTGAGCCGGGAAGAAAAGGAACTTCTTCAGGAGGCGGAAGGGTTTGTAAAGAAGTTTGATGAGGCCATGGATGACGATTTTAATACGGCAGACGGTATTTCTGCTATCTTTGAACTGGTCAAGTTTGCCAATACTCATGCCGGAGAGAGCAGTTCGATAGCCTTTCTGACTGCATTAAAGGAAGAAATTCTCCAGCTTGCAGATATTTGCGGTCTGATTGTGGAAAAAGCAGAGGAAATACTGGAGGATGAAGTGGAGAAGCTGATCCTGGAAAGGCAGGAGGCCAGAAAGGCAAAGAATTTTGCTAGAGCAGATGAAATCCGGGACGAATTGCTGCAAAAGGGAATCCTGCTGGAGGATACCCGTGAGGGAGTAAAGTGGAAAAGAGCCTAAGTGTTGAAGAAGCATATCAAAACGAAAGCAGGCATAATAGCATGAAAGAAAGTGTAAGCCTATTGAGGCAGCTGAAAAAAGAATTTGCGTGTCAGAAGGTGGATATCCGGGGATATTCACCTCTCACACTGGCCTATATCGGGGACTGCGTTTATGATATGGTTATCCGTACTGTTGTGGTAGGAAGGGGAAACACTAGTGCTGCCAATCTGCATAAGCGTACCGTCAGGTTTGTCAATGCCAAAACTCAGGCAGAGATGATAGAAGCCCTCCAGGAGCTGCTGACAGAGGAGGAGGCTGCAGTTTATCGCAGGGGAAGAAATGCGAAATCTGCTACTACAGCCAAAAATGCCTCTGTAGCAGACTATAGAAAGGCTACAGGGATGGAAGCTTTGCTGGGTTATCTTTACCTTCAGGATAAGATGGACAGGGTGATTGAGCTGATTCGTCTGGGCATTCATAAGCTGGGGCTGAGTATTTAGAAGAAGGTTGAAGGCTTATTCTCTATCTTAGTACATCAAATCATTCATCATAGATACCTTGGCTGAGGCTGTGGTTTTCAGTGTGTATAGCAAAAAACGCAGGTATAATGGTGCTGTGGTGAGGCTTTTTAATCTGTGTCAGGAAAAGTACAGACCAGTCAGAGGGTAAGTGAATGAATATTTGATGTACTTAGGACAAATCATAGAAAATCAAGAAAGGAAGCCGAAGTATGAGATACGAAGAGTTTACCATAGAAGGAAGAAACGCAGTGATTGAGGCTCTGCGTGCCAGGAAGCCCATTGATAAGCTATTTATACAGGATGGCTGTCAGGATGGTCCGATTACCACGATTAAAAGGGAAGCCAAAAAGCAGGACTGTATTGTGAAATTTGTATCCAGGGAGCGTTTAGATCAAATGTCTGGTACAGGAAAGCATCAGGGGGTGATTGCCTATGCGGCAGCCTATACCTATGCAGAGGTGGAGGATATTTTGCAGCAGGCGAAAGAAAAGGGAGAGCCGCCTTTCGTGTTTTTGCTGGATAATATTGAGGACCCCCATAATCTGGGAGCCATTATCCGAACCGCCAATCTGGCAGGAGCACATGGGGTAATTATTCCTAAAAACAGAGCGGTGGGCTTGACGGCAGTGGTGGCCAGAACCTCTGCAGGGGCTTTGAACTATACACCGGTTGCCAAAGTGACCAATCTTTCTAAAACAATAGAGGAACTAAAACGGCAGGGCTTGTGGTTTGTCTGTGCAGATATGTCTGGAACAACCATGTATCAGTTGGATTTAAAGGGACCGATTGGATTGGTGATTGGCAGTGAGGGAGAGGGAGTCAGCAGGCTGGTGAAGGAAAAATGTGATTTGATAGCCTCTATTCCCATGAAGGGAAATATTGATTCCTTGAATGCCTCAGTGGCTGCAGGAGTACTGGCCTATGAGATTGTAAGGCAGAGAATGTAATGGTCAAAGGGAAAAAGAGAAGGGAGACAGAGAATGTGGGAGGCTTATAGCCAGTATAGTGATGAAGAACTGATTCTCAGACTTAGGGATGGAGAAGAGCGGATTACAGACTATATTATCGACAAGTATAAAAATTTGGTGAAAAGTAAGGCAAAATGTATGTATATCTTGGGGGCAGATAATGAAGATTTGATTCAGGAGGGAATGATTGGGCTGTTTAAAGCAGTACGGGATTATGACTGCGGGCGGGATGCCAGTTTTTTCACCTTTGCGGATTTATGTATTTCCAGACAGATGTATACAGCGGTACAAGCTTCCCGAAGACAAAAGCATGCTCCCTTAAATTCTTATATCTCCTTATACAGCAGTGTAACAGCAAAGGAGGAGCCGGAGGAGGAAGAAAGGGTACTGGTCAACCTTCTGGTTTCTCGAGCGGAGCTAAGTCCAGAGGAACTTTTAATCGATAGAGAAAATGTGGAAATATTAGAAAAAACGATTGAAAGAGAGCTGAGCAGTTTTGAAAAACAGGTATTGGATTTGTACAGAACAGGAATGAGCTGTGTACAGATTGCAAGGGTATTGGGAAGGGATCAGAAATCCACCGACAATGCTTTGCAGAGAATCCGAGGAAAGCTGAAAAAGGTTCTAAATATTTTATAATATTTTTATACTTTTTATCGAAAAAAGTCATTGACTTATCCCAGGTAGATTTTTATAATTTAACCGAATCAAGGAAGTCCTTGTGGTGAGGTGATGAGTTAATTATTACTGACCGACCAGTCGGACGGAAAATAAAAACGTGGAAAGAAGGATAAGGAATGGCAGAATTTAGTGTAAGAAAGCCCTTTACTGTGCTGGTGGGGGTGATTATGGTCATTGTATTGGGTATTGTGTCATTTTCTAAGATGACGGCAGATTTACTGCCCAATATCAGCCTGCCTTATATGGTAGTAATGACTACCTATGTGGGGGCAAGTCCAGAGACTGTAGAAATGGCAGTAACCAAGCCGGTGGAAGCCTCTATGGCTACAGTCAGCAATATTGAAAGTATAAATTCGGTTTCCGGGGAAAATTATTCTATGGTCATCCTGGAGTTTAGTCAGGGAGCAGACATGGATTCAGTTTCCTTTGAGGTCAGAGAAAATCTGGATCAGATTGCAGCAAACTGGGAGGAGTCCATCAGCAACCCGATTATTATGAAGCTGAATCCGGATATGCTGCCGGTTATGATTGCCGCAGTGGGTATGGAGGGCTATACGGATACGGAAATCAGTGATTATGCCCAAAATACCGTGATACCTGAGTTGGAAAGTATTGAAGGTGTTGCTTCGGTAAGTGCTACAGGTTTAGTGGAGGAAAGTGTCAATGTTATTATCCGTCAGGATAAAATAGATGCCATCAATGAACAGATTTTTGGCTATATTGATGGGGAAATGGCAGAACAGGAGGAGCAGCTGGCAGAGGGGCGAAAAGAGATTGAGGATGGTCGAGCCGAATTAGCCGATGCTCAAAAGGAACTGAATGATTCCCGTAAGGAGATTGAGGATGGCCGGGCTGAATTGGCTGAGAATAAGAGTGAGCTGGAGGAAGGGAAGAATCAACTGGCTCAGCAGAAGGATGAGGCAGCTAAAAATCTGGCAGAGGCTGAAACTCAGCTATTGACTGCTAAGGCCGATTTGGAAGCCAGCAAAATGGATATTACTACCCAGATGACGACTCTGCGAACGGCTCAGGATGGACTGAATCAGGCCAGCAATGGCAGAGGACAGCTGGAGGAGGCTATTCGGGGAATAGATGCAGCTATTGCAGCCTTGCCTCAGTTAAGAGAGGGAATCGCTGCTCTGGATGCGGGAATTGCTCAGGGACAACAGCAGATAGCTGGTTTGGATGGCATAATTGCAGGTCTGCAGGCAGCTTCCAGTCTGACCTTTGGAGAATTGCCGGAGGAAATCAAGGCAGCAGTGAGTGGACTGCTGCAGACACAGCTGGCAGCAGAGACGCCAGTAAGCAGTCTGCTCCCTTCTGTAGAGGCAGCCAAGGTACAGGCAGAAGCTGCTCTAACGACAGCACAGACCCAAAGAAGTGAACTGCAAACCCAGCTGGATACGATTTTAGCACAGGGAGACGAAAATACGCTGCCTGCCAAAAGAGCCGAATTACAAGCACAAAGGGATGCCGTTCATGAACAGGTGCTAAAGCTGGAAGATGCTATTAATGCCAGTACCATGGGAATGGGAACGGATGCTTATCTTTCCACATTGGAACAGACCTTGTCTACGATTAATGAAAATATTGCCAAGGTAGATGAGGGGTTAAAAGAGCTTTATCAGGGAAATTTGGAAGCTGCTACAGAGATTGCCAATGCACAGGCAAAGTTGGATTTGGGTGAAGCACAGATGAGCATGGCAGAGTCTCAGTTGGAGAGTGGAGAAAAGCAGCTGGAATCCGGTCAGGAGCAGATTGATGAGGGATTGAAGCAGCTGGATGAAGCCTTGGAGCAGCTGGAGGATGGAGAAAAGCAACTAAAGGAAGCAAGAGAAGAGGCTTATGCCAATGCAGATATGACGGATATTCTTACCGTGGATACAGTAAAGGCGCTTCTGACTGCTCAGAATTTTTCTATGCCGGGCGGCTATGTTACTGAGGAAGGAATCGACTATCTGGTACGAGTTGGTGATAAACCGACAGACCTTGAAGCATTGGCGGCTATGCCGATTATGAATCCAGATATGGAGGGAGTAGATATTATTACCCTTTCCGATGTGGCAGATGTATTTATGACGGATAATGCTGAGGAAAGTTATACCAATGTAAATGGTGCTCCCGGTATTATGCTGACGATTCAGAAGCAGACAGGGTATTCTACAGGAGAGGTATCCGATAAGCTAAAGGTAAAATTTGAGGAAATGATGGGAGCAGAGGCAGGGCTGTCCATGCTGATTTTGATGGACCAGGGTATCTATATTGATATCGTAATGGACTCCATTTTCAGCAACCTGATTTTTGGTGGATTGCTGGCGGTATTGATTCTGATTATTTTCCTTAAGGATTGGCGTCCTACACTGGTCATTGCCTGCTCTATTCCAGTCAGTCTGGTGACAGCAATAGTCTGTATGTACTTTAGTGGGGTTACCTTGAATGTAATTTCCCTTTCCGGTCTGGCTTTAGGTGTAGGTATGCTGGTGGACAACTCCATTGTGGTCATTGAAAATATTTACCGCTTACGAAATGAAGGAAGAAATATAGTAGAAGCAGCGATTGAAGGAGCAGGAGAGGTAGCTAATGCGATTATTGCCTCTACGTTGACTACCGTCTGTGTATTTGCTCCTATCGTTTTTACTGAGGGAATTACTAGACAGTTGTTTGTCGATATGGGACTTACTATTGCCTATTCCCTGCTAGCCAGTCTGGTTATCGCTTTAACCGTGGTTCCTGCTATGGCTGCCGGTATGCTGACGAAGACGAAGGAACAGAAGGAAGGGAAGATTTTCAAGTGGATAGTGGATATCTATGAGAAGCTTCTGGAGTTTTCTCTAAAGTGGAAGCCGGTAGTACTGATTGCTGTTTTGGTACTTTTAGTCGTAAGTATAGCAGCCGCTTTTTCTAAAGGAACTGCTTTTATGCCGGAAATGGAGAGTACACAGATTACGGTGAATATCCAGATGCCCAAGGGGACTCCTTTATCAGAAACAGGAAAGACTACCGATTTGGTAGCGGAAAGAGTCCTTAGTATAGAAGATGTGGTAGACGTAGGTGCGATGACGGAAGCCTCCGATATGTCTATGCTGATGGGAGGAGGCGGTGGAAGTAGCTCCGACAATGCTTCTGTTATCTATGTGACGTTAAAGGAGGATAAGAAGCTGACAGGAAATGAGCTGGCAGCAGAAATATTAAGGCTTACAGAGGATATTGAGAAGGCAGAGATAACAGTGGAAACATCTTCCATGGATTTAAGTGCTTTGGGAGGAAGCGGTATTTCCATACAGATACGGGGACGAGAGCTGGATACCCTGCAAAAGCTGGCAAAGGATATTGCGGCTATTGTAGAAGAAACGGAGGGAACTGCAGAGGTATCTGATGGATTGGAGGATTCTTCGGAAGAACTAAGGATTATTATCGACCGGGAGAAAGCCATAGAGTATGGGTTGACGGTAGCACAGGTATACCAGCAGATTGCGGTCAGGCTGGCGGAGGCTTCCAGTTCCACTGCATTGGAAACAGAGATTCGGGAATATGATGTCTATGTAAAGAATGCAGAAGATATTGCTCTTACCAGAGAAACCATAAAGAAGTTGGAGATAGACGTTACCAAACAGGATGGGACTAAGGAAAAGGTAGTGTTGTCAGAGATTGCCACATTTGAAACCTGGGAATCTCCTGATTCGGTTAACCGTGTGGATCAGAATCGTTATATGAGTGTAACTGCCTCTATTGCAGAGGGCTATAATGTGGGACTGGTATCTCAGGGGTTACAAGAGAGACTGGATGAATATGAAATGCCGGATGGTTATACTTTGGTGATGACAGGAGAAAATGAAACCATTAATGAGGCCATGGAACAGCTGGTGTTGATGCTGATTTTGGCAATTCTGTTTATGTATCTGATTATGGTTGCACAGTTCCAGTCCCTGATGTCTCCCTTTATCATTATGTTTACCATACCGCTGGCCTTTACCGGTGGCTTTCTGGGACTGTATTTAAGTGGAAGTGAAGTAAGTGTTATTGCCATAATTGGTTTTGTTATGCTGTCCGGTGTTATTGTAAATAATGGTATCGTATTGGTAGACTATATTAATCAGCTGCGTGAAGAAGGAATGGAAAAGAGAAAGGCTATTTTGAAAGCAGGGCGTACCCGATTGAGACCGGTGCTGATGACGGCATTGACCACGATTCTGGCCTTGTCTACTATGGCATTCAGTAAAGGAATGGGAGCAGATTTATCCAAGCCTATGGCAGTGGTAACGATAGGAGGTTTGATATATGGTACCTTGCTGACACTGGTGGTGGTACCTTGTATCTATGATATTTTCACAGGTGGCAGAAAGAAAAAAGAGGAAGCATAAGGAGAGAAGATAATGGCGGGAAAACATCTGCCCTCCAAGGTATCTGCACTGTATACTGCAGTGGAGGAATTGATTGCGGAGGATATTGATATTAAGGAAATCAAGGTTTCTGACATTACCCGCAGAGCAGGAATAGGGAAAGGTACTGCGTATGAATACTTTAAAAATAAAGAGGAAATCATTAGCAGTGCTATTCTCTATCATATTGATTCTATCTGTAGGGGAATGATGAAAGAATTGGATTCATTGGATGGTTTTCCTCAGATGATTGGCTGTATATTGGAGACTATGGATGAAAAAATGGTAAAGAGAGGATGTTTGCTGAAATACATCCATTTGTTGACCGACAACAGTCCCATCAGTAAGATTCTCCGTCAGAGAATTAAAGGAAGAAAAGGAAACATCTGTTTACCACACGATATTATCCAAAGACTGATTCAGGCAGGAGAAGATGGGGGAGTAATTGACCAATCTCTCCCCAGCTCCTATATAGAAATGGAGATTGCTTCCCGTCTGATGACCTATGCAGCTTATTATACCTTGCAGGTAAATCCTGAGGAGCAGGAGGCTGAGAGAGAGCAGCTAAAGGAACTGATTGTGAATAGTCTGCTTAAGTCAATGAATATCAGGTAAAAAAATATTTTTTGAAAATTGTTGACAAAAGAATCGAACCATGTTATATTAGATAACGGTGATTGGCTGATGTAGCACAGTCGGTAGTGCGTCGCATTGGTAGTGCGGAGGTCACGGGTTCGATTCCCGTCATCAGCTTAAAAATTAGATTAGTGAAAGTAAGTCTATTATCTTATGGTAGTAGACTTATTTTTTATCTACAAATAAGCATCAAGGGGACAAATGCCTTTGACCCCAACATCATTAAATAATCGTGCAGCTATTCAATAGGTCTGTACACCTGCTGTGCTGATTGTAGGAAAACGTAAGGGTAATGATGTGACTGTGAGGGGCAAATTAATGGATAATAGAAAAGTGGCGCAAAAGATGATGAAGCAGAATACTGATTTGATAGAAAATTTAATAGAAAACAGTAAGTTATATCAGCTTGGTGAACAGCTGGGACAGGAGGCAGATGAAAAGTGGAGGGAGTACACAGAGGTAAATGAGAAGATAATAAAAATACAGGAGGAATACCAGAAAGAAATAAAGGATTTAAAAATACACAAGAGTCGTTTGGAGGCACAGATTGGCCACCTGGAGAAGAGGTTTGCCAGTCTGTTCAGTGATACTCATGAAAAAATGGCAGACCTGACCTTGGATGGATTTATCGCCAGTAAAATGCTTCATGCAGCAGCACAATGGGAGGCGGAGGAAGCGAAGAATCAGCGGGAAGAACTGTTGGCAAAGATGGACAGTTTGTCTATTCAGGATAAGTCCCCGGAAGAATTGATTGACTATCTGTGTCAAACCATTCAGCTGGTTCGTCCCACTTACAGTAAAAATACTATTCTCAATATTGCCATTTGTTTTACACAGGGATTTTTAACTGTTTTTTTTGGAGAGCCGGGCTGTGGGAAAACCTCCATTTGCCATATTTTTGGAGAGGTATTGGGATTGAATCAAATGGCCAAATATCTGGATTCTTCGGAAGAGGAGGCTGACTGTGTGAAAAGATACGTTCCTGTATCTGTGGAAAAGGGATGGACCTCTAAACGGGACTTTGTGGGCTATTTTAATCCACTCTCTAAAACCTTTGATAAGAGTAATCGAAGAATCTATGAAGCATTATATCAGCTGGACAGGGAAAAAAAACAGGGAAATAGCCGGTTTCCCTATCTGATTCTTTTAGATGAGGCCAATTTGAGTCCTATGGAGTACTACTGGTCTGATTTTATGAAGCTTTGTGATGAATCGAATACTCACTGTCAGGTGAATCTGGGAGAGGATTTTGTGTTTGGTATTCCTGAAACTTTACGCTTTTTTGCTACGCTGAATCATGATCACACAACAGAGACTCTGTCTCCCCGTCTGGTTGACCGTGCCTGGATTATCTCTTTGCCCTATCAGGATGATTTTCCTGAGCAAAATGCTTTAGAGCAAATTCCTTTGAAGGAAATTCAACTAATTTCCTGGGAAACACTTCGTCAGGCATTTTTTCCTGCAAATGAAGAATGCGTGCTGTCCACCTGTAGCCAAAAGGTCTATGCTATGATACTTGCCAAGCTGAAAGAAAAACGATTCTTTGTCAGTCCTCGTATTCACAAGGCAATCAAGCGTTATTGGGCAACAGCATCCAAATGGTTTGAAGATGAAACAGGTCATGCGGAAATCGTAGCATTAGACTACGCAATTGCTCAGCGTATCCTTCCCAAAATCACAGGTCATGGAGAAAAATTCAAAAGATGGCTGGAAGAATTGGAAGCCCTGTGCAGGGAGTATCAGTTGGAAAAATGCGAAGAAATGCTAAAAAATATGATGGCGTGCGGAGAGTATCAACAGATGCAGTATTATCACTTTTTCTGTTCAGGGGGAATGAAGTGATGAGGGAATGTTGTCTGACACTTCTGCCCTATGGCAGACAGCCTTTTTCTATTTGTCTGTCTTTGCAGGAGGATGAGAGCAGTAGAGAAGTGATGAGAGAACTTCCTGCAGACAGTCCTGGTATTTTTTCAGATCTTAGTTATGAATTACTGCTGAACGATAATGAGTCTTCTGCTATACAAGAGGTACAAGTATATGTGAATGATATGTATGAACCCTCCATTTTTCATCAGGGTAAAATCTGCTTTCCCGGAAGTAAAATAAGTGACAGAAGAATTTTTCTGGATTGCTATGGTTTTGTAAAGCTGAGGTTAATTTTCATCAGAGAGGATGGTAGTCAAAGCCACTTTTGTTCAGACTATCTGCCGGTATTGGTAAAGCAGGGACAGTTGAATGAATCCGTCAAGGCTATGGTAAGCTATGTCTATCAGCATCAGGAACTGCTTTTTCTGGAAGGAGGCAGGATAAAAAATCCATCAGATTTCAGGGAAGGTAATCATCGAAAGCAGAATAAAAATCTGGCAGATTATCTTCTTCTGGCAGAGGAAATTGCAGACGTATATGAAAAAAGCTATGGATATTTTAAGGAAAATTGCCGTTCTTATTTAGAAAAAACAGCAGTGATTGAGTCTATGGAACGACTTCACACAATTACACCAGAAACCTTAAGATATCTGGCAGTCCATCCGGAACAGCTCAAGCTTACCGGTATCAATGGAGGAATCCGCACAAGCGGTCGGTTCTATCAGCCGCAAAAAGCATTATCCGTACAAAATATTCCATCTTATTCTATTGAGGAAAACAGGGTAATTCTGGGATTTTTACAAAAAATGGTGAGAGAGGTTAGCCTATTGCAGGAAGAATGCATCCTGTTGCTGCAGCAAACACCTGAATATACTCACAATGATTTTGAATATCTTTCCTCTTTTGTTGTTATGTTTACCGAAACAAGAAAAGGATTGGAGGATAGGATAAGGCAGTTATCCCGGCTTTATCAACAGTTTTTGAAGGTAAGAGAAAGCTATCAGTACATCCTGCAGATTCCGGTGGAGCAACTGTTTCATATCCCCCAACCCACACCTGTATTTAGAACCGTTTCCCCCTACTATAATATTTTTATACAGATTCGTCGTTGGTTCTATTTGGGGAACTATGATTTTGCCAAAGAGCGGTATATGCTTTCCTTTCGGAATATATCCTCTCTGTATGAAAGCTATCTGTTGCTGAGAATAATAGAGTATCTGACAAAGCAGGGATATACCTGCGATGAAGCCAGACAATGTATTTATCCGGTTTCGGAACGGTGGAAATATAAAAATACGGATGGAAAAAATACCTTCTGTTTTTCTGATACCCGAAAGCAGATTACTCTGTATTATCAGCCGGTTATTTTTGATACTGATTGCAGCAGTGTCAACGGTATTGGTCTGTATCGGAATAACTCCATTCCAGCGTTTATTCATGGAGAGGAGCAGTATTCCGGAGGACATTATTATGTACCTGACTATTTGGTAAAAATTACGGAAGCAGGCGTATCAAACTATCTTGTGATAGATGCCAAATTTAGCGAGATAAAGAATATTAAAAGGTATTATCTAAAAGACCTTGTCTTTAAATATTTATTTTCTATCAGCCCTGTCAGCGAAAAAGACAGGATAGCAGGCTTATGTATTATCTATGGTAAATGTACCGGGCAGGAAAAACGACAAAGTGTTTACAATCGCTGCCTTCCCGGTCATACTATCCAGCCATTTGCAGAGATTCTGCCATTGATGGAGGGAGTGGGAACAGAAGCAGCTGAAGATAAGCTGGATTTGGTACTTGGAAGGTTTTTAACCGAATCCGGGAAATCCCCCATTTCAAACATACAGAGTACAAATACATCATTTGATGTACTGGGTTTATGATTTTATGATGTTGGGGTCAAAAGCATTTGACCCCTTGATGCTTACGGATTTCTTCGCGTTTCACGCTCACGAAATCCTAAAAGATTCAAAATCCGCACATTTTTCTGCGAAAAATGGCTACTTTCTCATGTTTTGTGGATCCCAA
>JAFXJR010000073.1 GCA_017532145.1 Lachnospiraceae bacterium
CATTTAAAAGAAAACAATATATTGTAGGAAGTAAAGAGAAAAACAGTTACTTTCACGTTTCCTACGAACAATTTCGTATACTTCAAAAGATTAAGGATTATGTAGAAAAGGGGGTTAAGAGTCCTAAGGAAATTCAAAGTCGCTTACTTTCTAACGAAAAAGTTAAAGTTGATATGAATGATATTTATAATATCTTGGACAAAAACTCCTTGTTAGAGCATTCAAGTAGGAATTCTACAAATAGTGAAGCAGAAACAGTTGGTCTTAGTTTATATAATAAAGACTTTCGCTTTAATTCAAGTAGTAAGAAGAATTCTAAAGCTTTAAAAATTCTTATGATATTTTCTCTAATAGTTGCGAGTCTCATTATAGTTCTAAATTTCGACACTATCTGGAGAGTTTTGCAAGCACATAAGTTTACTTTTAACAATTCCACTATTAAAGGATTTTTGATAGGTGGAGTTATATCTTTTATTGTTTTAGTCTTACATGAATTTGCCCATATACTGGCAGCAAGAAATATAGGCATGGTGGATGCAAAGTTTTCAATTATACTTTATGCATCATTTATTCCGACATATTTTACTAGATACGATGGTATTGAGCTAAGGACATATAAAGAGAAGATTAGAGTCTTATCAGCAGGCATAAAAGTTAACATGTTTCTGATGGTTGTTTCTGCATCTCTATTGGCTCTTCCAAATATGAATGCAAACTACCATGACATTATCTCGAAATTTGTAATAGTTAACCTACAATTTATAGGGATAAATATCTCTCCCTTTGCCATGAATGATGGATATTACATTATGCTAAATCTATTTGGATTGTCGGGAATTAGGCTGAAAATGTGGAATGTATTAAAAATGTTCGTAAAAGGTGATAAACAATCCATTAAAGTCAACAATAAGGTGGGGATATTTGTTTATACATTGATTTCCTTGAGTTTTATAGGCTTTAATGCTTGGATTCTCTTGTCTTGGATTGGAAATATCATACTGGAAATTCTTGAGTAGAGGAGGAAGATAATGGTATTGAATTTGATAAAAGGTCAAAAGAGTGAAAGTAGAGGGATAGTTCTATCCATGTCTTTGATTATGATAGCCATTGTAGCCACTTTAATGTATATAAATTTTTCTATGGATACTTATTTAAGAGAAATAGATAATAAGTACGGAAATCTATCAGTGGTTTTTTATAGCTTGGACGGAGCGCAAATAGATGAATTTGATTTTCATATAGAAAGTGAAGCTTCAAATTTAAGAAGGACAGAAATAGTAAAGGTTGAAGGGGTAAATACCCAGTTAATTATAATTGATGAAAAAGGTTATAATGACGTTGCGCCTTTAAGAGACAGCAATGGGAATATTCTCCCTATTGGAGATGGTGTCTTAATTTCTTCAAATCTAAAAGAAATAGTAGGCGATAAAAACATTTTAGAAATAGAGCTTTTAAATAAAAAAATTCAGTTAGAAAAGAAGGGGGACTTTGATGAAGCGGACTTTTTCTTTATAGGGGACAAGACACTTCCCGTAGTTATAATTTCAAAAGCACAGTTTGAAAGTGTAACAGGTGAAAGTCTGCCAATGAACAATCTTTTTATTAAGAGTGCTTATAGCCAAAAGGAAATCAGAGATCTTGACTATGATGACAACAAATACGGTATGCAAAATGTTTTGGAAGAAAAAGATCTTATGGTCAAACAGTCATCATATTCATTTTTATATGCTGTGAGTTTTACCCTAGTTGGGCTAATAACGGTGGTTTTTGGGGGGGTTTACAATTTTTGTAGGTTATTAGTCAACAGGAATCTTGAAGAAATTGGGTTCTTTAGGTCTATTGGGACATCCTTTAAAGGAGCTATGTCTATAATATATAAAATGATTTTCACCATTTCCTGTATTTCTTATGTTCTGGGACTAGTAATTGGAGTTATTCTCGGGAATATAGCCATAGGAATGGAATATGGCTTTAGTGGCCTTAGACTCCCTTCGCTTATGAATCTTGGGATAGGGGGGATAGTGGTTCTACTATTACCTGTTGTTTTCTTGTATCTTGAGAGCAATAAGCACAAGAAAAAAAATCCTGTGGAACTCTTAATATCAAACCAAGATGGGAGTTATGATGTCAGCGACGACAAATGTATGCCGTATTTAGTGAAGACAATGATTTGTATAGCCATATATATAGTTGCCCTATACTTTGATTCAAAGCTTCAGGGGACAATAAAGATGGTGGTTTCTATTCTAAGAATTTATCTTGTACTCAAAAGCTTGGAATTGATAATTGTCCTGTTATTTGAATTGACATCAAAGATACCTATAGATAAGCAAAATAATCCAGTAAACTATCTGGCTATAAAGAATCTTTCTAGGAGCAAGAAAAAGAAAAGTAGTGTTTATGGGCTGTTTATCCTAATTTTAAGTATTTATATAGCCATGTTTAGTGTCTTTATGACCTTTAGGGAAGATGCAGTGAACAAGGTGGAGAATCAATTTAATGGAGACATCTTCATTACGGAATTCCAAGGCGAAGAGGCTTTACTTGATGAAAAGATTCAAGCCTTGAGAGATGATGAAAATATCGAATACGTGGAAATCGGGAAAAAAGAGTATATGGATATAGAATCAAATCAAATTATGACCTATTTTATTAGCCCTGAGGATTTTGAAAGATCATTCAACTATTTTGACTCTGATAGTCAGGAAAAAATTAAGCTAAAGCAAGGGGAAGTTGTTATAGGGAGTACGCTTGCAAGAGCAGGAGACATTAAACCTGGGGAGACAGTAACACTAAATGATGGAAATAAGAATTATGATTACAAGGTTCAAGCAGTTTGTGATTCAAATGAATACATGGGGTATGTAGCCTATATTCCAGTTGCAGAAGAAATAGAAGACCCTAACACACTTACTTTAATTTTAATAGATGGGCTGGACTCAGAGATTTATAAGGAAACTTTAGAGGAAAGTTTTTCAAAAGACTTAGCTGTTGCCCCAAGGATTTCTACCAAAAAAGATGTTATGAATAATTTCAGGACAAATGCCATAAAGGGAACGGAATTCTTGGAGATAATGTTATTTTTTGTTTCTACAATAGGGGTTTTAATCCTCTTGAACCAGTTGTTCCAGTACATTGACATGCAAAGAAAAGAATATTCAATTTTAAGGTCTATGGGTTTGACTTTAGAAGAAGTCAAGAAGAAAATCTATATTGAAATGATAATTATGATAACTCAATGTTCTATATTTGTTTTGATAGGTGGATTTCTGCTGACTAGGAATTTGTGGATATAGCAACTTTTACATCAAGAGTAGGAGATATCTGGTCTTATTATTATGACCTTATAGGAGCGGTTAAAATTATTGCTTATTCTTTAGTAATCATTGCCTTAGGGCTATATCTCAAGGTAAACAGGAATTTTTCGGCTAATATCGTAGATGATTTAAAATATGAGAGAGGTTAGTTATGATAAGTGTAAAAAATATTAGAAAAAGCTTTAGAAGTGGGGACGAAGAAATTCAAGTTTTAAAGGGAGTCACTGCGAACTTTGAAGCTAACAACCTTTACAGTATTGTGGGGGCTTCGGGTTCTGGCAAATCAACTTTACTTTATATTTTATCACTCCTTGAAGATAGGGATGAAGGGGAAATTTTGTTAAATGATGAGCCATTACCAAGGGTTGACATAAAACTTGACAAGGAACTTTCAGAAATTAGAAAGAGGAATTTTAGCTTTATATTCCAATTTTTAACCTTATGCCCACTCTTAGCATAGAAGAAAACTTAGAACTTCCATATATACTTTTGGGAAGAAAGGATTTTAATAAAGAATGGATGGATGAATTGCTTAACAAAACTGGCCTTTATGATAAGAAGAAAAAGGTTGTTTATCAACTCTCTGGTGGAGAAAAACAAAGGGTTGGGATTGTAAGGGCAGTTATGGACCAGGGCGATGTTGTTTTTGCAGATGAGCCTACTGGAAATCTGGATAAAAAAAATACAGAAGTTGTATCAAAACTTCTCAAAAGCTTAGCCAAGGAATACAACAAATCTGTAATCATGGTTACCCATGACAATGAGGTAGCAGAATTATCAGACAGGATTTTTAGGTTGGAGAATGGAGTGTTACGAATAATAAAATAAAGTCCAATGATGCTAACGATTAAGGTAATTGGTGGCAAACAGGCAACGCTGCATAGCTTTTTTCGTGTCTTCTGGGTTTTCTATGCATGACGTTTGTGCCTTTCTGAGATTCGAACATGTAAGTCTCGTTCGCTTGATTGGATATACATAGTATTTGCTAAGCTGTTTCAGCATCGCCTGTAACTCTTGGCGAGGCATCTTGAAGGCTCCCTTGCCCTTGATGACTCCATTGTACACTGGTTGCTATCTCATATAAGGGTCAGACCATCACTTTAAAATTAACCCCAAATTTTTTATACGAGGAGAATAGAAATGGAAAGAAATGAAATTATTCAAACATTAAAAGAGGAAATTGTTGAAAGATTAGACTTATTTGTAGAGCTAGAGGAAATCGATGATGACGATCAACTATTTGGTTATGACGAAGAAGGACACGGCCTTGGCTTGGATTCTATTGACGTTCTTGAAATTATTGTAATTTTAAGACAAAAATTTGGCTTGGAAGTAAAAGCAGAAGAAGATAGAGAGGTCTTTCGTTCAATAAATACTCTATCTGAATATATTGAAACCAATATGGAATAAGGGGAGTAAAAATGCAAAAGTCAAGCAAATTAAGAGAAGTTGTAATCACAGGAATGTGGGGCTGCTCATCTGCTGGAGAAAGTCCTGCGACTATGGTGAAAAACATTTCACAGAGAAAAAGTGGCATAACGCATTCCAATAAATATAGTTATATAAATTTAGATGCCTTTCCTATAGGAAGTTTAGAGAGGGAAGTGGATGATTTTGAAAAGGATAATGTTCACGAATGGACTCATAAGGAGTCGATAAAGGCTATTGAAAATGCCCTTAAAGATGCTAACCTGTCTATTGCTCCAGACAAGAATGAGAAAATCGGACTTGTGGTTGCGTCTTCAACTTTAAAAGTTCTAAGAATGCAAGAGTTTATAAGAAGAGAAAGGGATAAAAAGACACCTATCCCTCTGCTTCTCATGGGAGACGGATATCTACAGAATCTTGCAAATCATTTTAATATTAGGGGAGAAGTCCATAATGTATCCACTGCTTGTTCTTCAGGGGCAGGGGCAATTTGCCTCGCCATGGACGCAATTATGACTGGAGAGCAGGAGGCTATGCTTGTAGTGTCAGCAGACCCTCTAGTCGAACTTTCCCTATCAGGTTTTGCATCTCTCCAATCCCTTTCGGACGAAAATTCTACTCCCTTTGATGTAAACCGTCATGGCATTAATTTAGGAGAAGCAAGCGTTGCTGTAATCCTAGAAGAAAAGGAAAAAGCCGTAGCGAGAGGAGCTAAGATATATTGTGACTTACTGGCATATTCTCAAGGAAATGATGCCTATTCCTTAACTGCCCCAGATCCAGAGGGAAAAGGAGCAGAAAGGGTAATGAGGGAAGCAATGAATTGGGGTGGAATTAGTTCTAAAGATGTGGGATATATTAATACTCACGGAACAGGAACAAAGCTCAATGACACCATGGAGCTAAAGGCAATTGAGGCTTTGGATTTTGATTGCTATGTATCTTCTACAAAGGGCTATACAGGTCATTGCCTGGCTACGGCTGGGCTTTTAGAATTAGTTTTATCTATAGAAAGTTATAGACAAAAACAATTCCTTCCAAACTATAAATTAGTAAAAGCAGAGAGACTACAGCACTTGCTGGAGAGAGAGACTTATGAAATTCCTGACAATGGCAGACCGTATATACTGTCGAACTCCTTTGCATTCGGAGGAAATTCAGCCTCTATTCTGTTGGAGATGAACTGATGAAGGGCTATATGTATAAAATGATCCCCAGATTTTCTGACTTTGATGGGTACGGGATTGTTCACCATTCCCAATT
Source organism: Lachnospiraceae bacterium (assembly GCA_017532145.1). Classification (GTDB taxonomy): domain Bacteria; phylum Bacillota; class Clostridia; order Lachnospirales; family Lachnospiraceae; genus Kineothrix. Next base: position 6,009 of record JAFXJR010000073.1, read on the forward strand.
TTTAAAATTCGTTGAAGAAGCAAGGATACAGATGCTGAGAGATGTTTTTTCACAGGAATTGGACGAAGTCCTAGGGCCAGACGTTCAGTCTCTTGTTATGGATGTTTATGTAAAGTACATCAGAACTATAGATAAGACAAAACCGATTTATATTAATTTAGTTTTAAAATTGGTAGGCAATGCCTATCTACAATTTGATTTTAAAATCCTTTCAGAAAAGAATGATATATATGCAAAGGGCTATACAAGACATTGTTTTACGAGAATTGATCATGGCATGCTGCTTTCATATCCAGAGCCATTCAATAGCAGGGTAAAGGAAATGATTGAGACCAAAGAATTTGATTATTTGATAGAGGAGGGGCTATAGGTGAAAAAAGTTTACATAGTTGCTGGAGAAACCCTAAATAATGTGGCTGATAACGTAACTGACTTGTTAAAAAAAGTTGATAGTGGTGAAATCCAAATTAGGACGTCGCCCTTCAAGTATAATCATTCTATGGATAGGAAAGAATTATCAGGAATTGACAGTTACTCAAGACTAGTGCTTCATCCACTAAATAACTTAATCAAGAAAATCTCCTTTTTCGAAGCAAATGAGAAAATTGGGACTGTCTTTGCATCAGAATTTGGACCTATGAATTCCAATATGAAGGTGCTAAGAGAATTATTCTATGAAGGGGCAGGATCTGTAAGTCCAAAAAAATTTGCAGGAACTGTTTCCAATACGTGCTTGGGACATATTTGCATGAGATACGGTTTCAAGGGGATTTCTTCTATGTTTGTGGGCTCAAGTCCTCTTCCTTATGCTTTCAGGGTTTTACAAATTGGCAGAGGAAATTCCATGTTAATTGGAAGCCTTGATGAGTATAATGAAGACTTTTATGCTGACTTCGAAAACCATACTAATTTTAAACATGGTAAGGCAGAGGGGGCAAATGCACTTTATTTAATAAATGAAGACCTAGTAGGCAATTACAATCTCGACTTTATGGTGGAAATTCTTTCAGTAGCAAATATAGTTAGCGGAGACTTGAATTATAGAGCTGACACAATCTCAATGGATGAAAATTTCTTTATTAGAGGAATTAAGAAAGCTATAGAAAAAGCCAATATAAAGGGCGAAGAAATTGATGAAATTTACACTATTTCAAACTCAGACACAGCAATGGAAGAAGTTGAGGATGAGGCAATAGATAAAGTTTTACCTAGGGCAGAAAAAATAAAATTCAACAAGCTTAGTAAAACTGGTTTCTTGGTTGCATCACTTCAAAATCTTGTCATAGCTTGCGAAAGCTTAAAGGCAAAAAAAGCAGAAAAGACTATATTAGTTAATGGTATAAGTGCCTGTGGTCAATTTACTACTACGATTATAAGGGGGGGAGAAAGTTGGAAAGTAGAGATATTTTAAAAAAAATACCTCACAGATACCCTTTTCTTCTAATAGACAGAGTCATAGATTTGGAGCCTAAAAAAAGGGGTAGAGGAATAAAAAACATCAGTCTGAATGAACCATTCTTCCAAGGACATTTTCCTGGAGAACCAATACTTCCAGGCGTACTTATGATTGAGATGATAGCTCAAATGGGGGCTATTGTATCACAAGGAGATGAGGGCGGAGATGCATCAAATGTGGGTTATATTGGTCAAGTCAAGAATTTTAAATTTATGAAGATGGCGACTCCTGGTGACCAATTGACAGTAGAAGTATCTTTGGAATATCCTTTTGATAATTTCATAGAAATTGATGGAAAAATTATGCGTGAAAATGAACTTATTGCCAAGGGGAAACTGGTGGTTACTAGCAAGAATGATAATAATTGATAGGCATGGGCTATATATTACTATAGTCCATTTGGATAATTTAAATGAAGGAATTCTTCAAATTTATAAAATCGATTCGCCAAAGGAAATCGATAGAAAGGTTACTTATTTTAAGCAGTATATGGCAAGCAGACTAGCTCTAGCCATGTCTTTAGAGAGAATTTTTTCACGAAAAATTGAAAGTCCTGAAGTGATAAAAAATACGAGAACGGTTCCTTTTTTAAAGAACTGTAATGGGATTGCGATTTCCATAAGCCACAGTGGGAATTATGCTTGTGCGCTTGCCACAGATAAATACAAGAGGGTAGGGATTGATATTGAAGAAATATCAGAAAAGAAAACAAAAAATCTGAAAGACTACTATAAATCTGATGATATCAAAGAAATATATGGCAAATGGACTTTGATGGAGGCTGAATTTAAGGCCCAAGTAGAAAATGGTGAAGCCATTTCTTTTTGGGATAAGGATTTTTTTTGTAGTATAGTAACAGGAGAGAGAAAACTATGAATTATGTATATTTGTTTTCAGGGCAAGGTGCTCAAAAATTCGGCATGCTTGAGGACTTTTATCTGAATAGTCAAAAAGGAAAGGAACTATTTGAGGTTTTCAGGGATAAATTTTCCAATGAATTTATTGATATCCTATTAAATGGTTCTCAAGAAAGATTGAACAGAACAATCTATTCCCAACCAGCCTTACTCTTAGCAGGGGTTTTAGTCTATGAGGAGTTAAAGGATAGGGGAATCACTCCATCTATCTGCGCTGGTTTTTCCTTGGGAGAGTATTCAGCCCTATATGCAGCAGGCTACATTAGCCTTGAAGATGTAGTAGACTTAATTGAATATAGGTCTAGGATAATGGATCAAGTATCGAAAAAAGTACCAGGCGGAATGACAGCTGTGAGGATAACAGATGAAGAAAAGCTACTTGGTTTTTTGGAAGATACGAGTGTCACGATTGCAAACTATAATTCAAAAAATCAATTCGTAATCAGTGGAAAAATTGAAGAATTGGGAATCATAGAAGAAAGATTAGAAAAAGAGGATATAGTATGCGTAAGACTCAGTGTTTCCGGAGCTTTTCATTCTCCGATTATGAAGGAAGTCTCTGAACTATTGGAGAAGAAACTAGAGACTGTTAATATCACAACGGGAAAGATTCCTATTGTGATGAATATCGATGGAGAGATAGAAAGTGATCCAGAAAATATTAGAAAAAAATTAGCTCTACAAGCGTCTTATCCGGTTAGGTGGACAAGGACAATGGATGTTATCACAAACTCTGAAGATGTCAAATATTTAGAATGTGGTTATGGGGATACTTTAACTAAACTTTTTAATAAACACATGAGAAAAAATTCCTGCCTTCCAATATATAGCTTGGCAGATGTGGAAATGATTAGCCAAATGCCAATGAAGCATATAAGAAACGTAGGTGGTGCTCCCACTGCGTGAGGGGCTATTTCCCTTTGACCGTGGTGCAAAAACTCCGTGCAAGTGGCTTTTTCGATTCGGAATTTACAGGGTTTTAATGTTATAATTTAACATTGTGGAATCTTAGTAAACGCTTGATTTCTGGGAGTTTAATCCACCTTGAAACCAAGTATCGGTGTTGTGGTATGCTGTCGTAAAACAGCCAGTCTAATTTGCTGTTAACGTCAACATTTTTTGGTATAGGCACTAGCGTAAAGAAACGGGGAAAGAAAGTGACGCTATAAGCATCGCTCATTGCAAACCCCATGAGGTGTCCAAGTCGTTCTTCAGCATTGCACTATTTTCCCCATCAATGTCTTTCTGCACCATTCTGTCGTCAATAATGGTGCGACGGTTCTGGCAGGTTTGACCCCGACATCATATTTATATAGAAAAATATGATAGACTACTGGGAAAGATATTTAAAGACAGCTTTGAAAGATAAAAATAATTCGCACTAAAAAGCCGAGAATTTATGCATAATTCTCTGCGATAAGTTAAAATAGAAGAAAAAACTTTATCGCAGAGGGAAAAATGAGCAGAGAACAAGAAAGAATCAAAAGAAAGTTAGAAAAAAATCCTGTCATTGAATGTAATAAAATTCAGACAAAATTTTATCCAGAATTATTTTCAATGTTTGGAAATGTAGATGACCCACGACATAAAAGTCATATAGAGTATTCTGCAAGGACAATGCTTGGAACATTGTATTATAAAAGTATTGCTGGAATTTCAAGTATGCAGGAAATGACAAGAGCTTTTAACGATGATGTGGTTTGTGAAAATCTATACAAATTTATTGGTGATGAAAGAAAAGAATATCTTCCTCATGGTGTGACTGAAAATGAATTTCTGTCAAAACTAAATCCGGAAGAATGAGAAAAAATTCTGCAAAAGATGGTATATTCCATGATTCGCCGAAAAACGGTTGAGGATGCCAGAAGATTACGGGAATGGCTTGTGATTGTTGATGGCACGGAATTAGATGAAGGATTTCAAAAGAAAAATGGGCATTATCTGAGCTGATGCTACAACAGGGGAACAGAGAAAGAATTTATCAAATATCACAGAGGCGTACTTGAAGCAAAAATATATTTTGGAAATAATCTTGTATGCAGTATTGCATCAGAAACAATAGAAAATTCAGATGAGTATATAAGCCGGAGTGATGATTCCATAAAGCAGGATTGTGAAAGGAAAGCATTTGTAAGGCTGGCAGCAAAAATCAAAGAGAAATTTCCAAGATTGCCAATCATTATAGCGGCAGACGGATTATAGGTTACGCAGAAAGTTCTGCAGATATGCAGAGATTATGGCTGGGATTATATTATTCGATACAAAGAAGGAAGCGCGCCATCTATGGCAAAGGAATATCAGGCATTGCCGGAAAAGGAAATCATGTTTTATGATGTTGATGTAAATCTTATTGATTACCGGGAAAAACGCATAGAAAAAGGTGAGGAAAAAGAAACGGAATTTGCTTGGATTACAAGCATTAAAATGACAAAAAACAATGCAGGGAAGCTCGTATGTGCCGGGCGTAAAAGGTGGAAAATCGAAAATCAGGGATTCAACCGCTAAAAGCACTGGCAGGGAAATATAGAACATGCATGCAGTTGGAAGGAGAAGGCGCAGAAGAACCATTATCTAATGGAACAGATAGCTGATTTTATGAAGCAGTTGTATGAATACTTTTTCCTGAAAAAGAATGGAATAAAAAAGACACAAAAAAATATATCTTCTGAATGGTTAGCCAGCTTTGGTCAGCAACTAACAGAAACAGAAGATATAAACACAGAATGGCAAAAAGCAGTTCTAAACTAAGTTAATTTTAGCAAAGAAGGTGATGCCTGCCAAGAGGAAAAAGCAAATTTGATAAATTTTTTCACATTTCATTCGAAAAGGGGCAGCCATAATTATATGATGTGAATAACTCAATTGATTTTATAAAAAGTGTGGAAATAAAACATTTTTCAAAAATGGCAGGTTATAAAATAAATTTACCTTTCAAAGCTGAGAGAAAATGACCTCGACGATGTGTGGTTCATAGAAGAAGTCGTTAACAATATCCATCATCTTAAAGAATATGGTAAGGAATAATGATGGACAGCAGATATCATCACCGCAATAGGCGCAAATATCGTCTTAAAGTGCATATCGTTCTCGTCACTAAGTACCGCAAGCCGATACTTAAAGGTTCTCTTGCTGACGAGGTAAAGCAAAAGATATACGATATCTGTAATTCCAAAGGTTACGACATGATAGCCATGGAAACTGACAAAGACCATATACACTTTCTGATAAGCTACGATACTACAGACAGAGTATGCGACATCGTTAAGCGGATTAAGCAACAGACCACACATTATTTATGGCAGAAATATCCAAACTTCTTAGCGAAATGTTATGGGAAACATAAGATATTCTGGTCAGATGGCTATTTTGCCTGTCGGATTGGTGAGGTGTCATCAGCGACTATACAAAAGTACATCAAAAGCCAAGGTTAATGGCTACGGATTGACAAGGCTCCTCCCACCGCCCGAGGGCAGTCGTTTCCGCCTACGACAACCGAAAGGATTTTATTTATGAAAAATATTTTGAGGAAGGAAGAGAAGAAGGAAGAGAAGAAGGAATGACTACTGGAATTGATTATGGATTGAAAATAGCGATAAATCGCCTTATTCAATCTGGTAATAGTATAGAGGATATATCCAGAAGCCTTGCAATAAGTACAGAAGAAATTGTTAGGATTTTAAATCTTCCTGAATTGCCAGAGGCACTTTGTCTATAGTCTGAGCGGAGGACTAATCCTCCGCTCCTAATACTTCCCATCTGTCCATCAACTCCATCAGTTCCTCGGCAATCCCTTCTTTTTCCCGGGAAAGCTCCTGCAGCTTGGCCACATTGGTACAAACCTCCGGCTGAGCCATCAGTACATCCAATTCAGCCTCTCTGTTTTCTAAGGCATCTATTCGCTCTTCAATTCGTTTTAATTCATTTTTCTTCTTTCGCTGCTTAGCCTGAAGCTCCTTTTGTTCCTTCCAGTCCATCTTGGCTTCCGTTTCCTTTGCGGTGGAAGGAATAGTTACTCCACTTTTTTCTACTACAGGGGCTTGCTTCTTTTCCAGATAATAATCATAATTCCCCAGATAGCTGGTAAGGCCGGAAGGCGACAGCTCCAGAATACGGCTGGCTGTTCGATTCACAAAGTAACGGTCATGGGAGACATAGAGAAGGGTACCGGTATAGCTGTTCAGTGCATCTTCTAAAATCTCTTTGGAAACAATATCCAGATGGTTGGTAGGCTCGTCCAGAATCAATAGATTGGCTTCTGACAGCATCAGCTTAGCCAGAGAAACCCGTCCTCGTTCTCCACCGCTTAAGTCTCCAATTTTCTTAAATACGTCTTCTCCTGTAAATAAAAAGGCAGCCAGAGTGTTACGGATTTGTGTATGATTCAGTTGGGGATAGGCATCGGAAATTTCTTCAAACAGAGTCTTTTCTCTATGCAGGACGTTATGCTCCTGGTCGTAGTAGCCAATCTGTACGTTGGTGCCTATTCGTATGGTACCGCAGTCGGGTTCCAGCAGACCATTGATTATCTTCAGGATGGTGGTTTTGCCTGTACCGTTATCGCCAATTAACGCCACATGTTCTCCTCTTTTTAATTCAAAGCCAAGGGAATCAAACAGTTGTAGGGAGCCAAAGGCTTTCGTCAGTCCCTCAATATGCAGTACATCGTTGCCGCTCACCCATCTTGGCTCCAGGGTCAGACGCATATCGCTGCGGACTTCCGAGGGCTTTTCTAATAATTCCGTCTTTTGCAGCATTTTTTCCCGGCTCTCTGCCCGTTTAATGGATTTTTCCCGATTAAACGACTTAAGCTTGGCAATCACTTCCTCCTGATGTTTGATTTCCTGCTGCTGATTCATATAGGCTTTTAAGGCAGCCGTCCGAAGCTGCTCCTTTTTTTTGGCATAATCACTATAGTTTCCTTGGAAAACAGTAGCCTTTGATTGGTCGATTTCCACCACCTTATTGGCAATCCGGTCCAGGAAATATCGGTCATGAGAAACTAAAATCACGGCTCCCTTATAATTTAACAGATAGGTTTCCAGCCAGCTAATAGAAGAAATATCCAGGTGGTTGGTAGGCTCATCCAGAATAATTAAATCGGGCTTTAATAAAAGCAGTCGTCCCAGAGCCACCCGGGTTTTCTGTCCACCAGAGAGGGTGGAAATAGGTTTGTGAAAATCCTGCTCCTCAAAGCCCAGACCCTTTAGTACACCCACCAGCTCACTTTTATAAGAATAGCCGCCCCCAGACTCAAACTGGTGGGTCAGCAGGGCGTAGGACTCCATCAGCTTTTCCAGTTCAGCATCGGAGGCATCATTCATTTGATACTCCATTTCACGGATTTGATGTTCCATTTGGATAAGCTCCTGTTTGACGGAGAGTAATTCATCATAGATGGTGTGGGTACTTTCGATAGATTGGTGCTGAGCCAGGTAGCCCAGGGTTTTTTCCTTGGAAAGAATGGCTAATCCTTCATCTGCCTCCAGCTCTCCAGTAATGATTTTAAGGAGAGTAGTCTTTCCTGCACCGTTGATGCCCACAATGGCAGTTTTATCATAATCCTCTATATGAAATGATATATTTTTTAAGATGGTGTTTTCATTAAATGCCTTGCTGATATTTTGACAAGATAATATCATGGTTGTCCATGTTCTCCTTCCATGTTGTAATAAACATACATATCACTATTCAAAATTAATAGTGCTATCTATCCCACACCTAAAGGAGTGGGCTTCCGTACAATATTTGTAAACCTGCTCATATCCGGTTATAGCTTTTTTGGATTATATCAATGTTACTTTTCACATTTTACAGGGGCGAAAAGAGTCTGTCAATTCATTGACATTAATTTGGCAGTTTTATATAATAAACAATAATCGGATTTGCTTATCCAATGTGTCATAAAACCCCTTGCTTTAGCTATGGGGAGTATCAACACTGGAATGTACTGAACAGTTACTATTAAGCAATGAAAGGATTAGTTTTCATATGGTGACAGGAGGAGCAGCGTGGAGGAAAAAGAGATTTCACAGGCAGTTATCGGGCGTCTGCCGCGATATTTCAGGTATTTAGGAGAACTGAAGGATGAAGGCATTGAGAGGGTGTCATCCCAAGAGCTAAGTGATATTATGAAGGTCACTGCTTCTCAGATTCGGCAGGATCTTAACAATTTTGGTGGCTTTGGTCAGCAGGGCTATGGATATAATGTGGAATTTCTCTATCAGGAGATAGGAAAGATACTGGGGCTGAATCACCGTCATAATCTGATTATTATTGGAGCGGGGAATTTGGGACAGGCACTTGCCAATTATGTAAACTTTGAACGGAGAGGGTTTCTGTTCCGGGGGATTTTCGATAAAAATCCTAAGCTGTATGGTCAGAAAATTCGGGATATGACTATACAGCCTATGGAGGGGATGGAGGAATTTGTCAGGCAAAATGACATTGATATCGCAGTGTTGACGATTCCCAAGACGGAGGCAGAGCAGATGGCAAGACGACTGGTTGGCTATGGAATTAAAGGAATCTGGAATTTTGCCCATGTGGATTTGAGTCTGCCGGAGGGGGTGCAGGTGGAAAATGTACACCTATCGGATAGCCTGATGAAGCTTTCCTACAATATTAACAGATTTACCATGAGCAACTAAAAAACAAAACAGATGGACAGGGGTGAGGGTATGGCACATTCACATTCATATGATGTATTTAGGGAGGCATTAACAGGAAAGCAGATTCCGCTGCTTATCTTAGATAACAGATGGCATCAGCTGTTTAATCAGGCACAGGTAGAGGTGCCGGCAGAAATTAAAAGGGGGGAGGCCAGACTCCATGAACTGATAAAGAAGCAGGGCAAGCTGAATAATCAGTGTAAAGAGGCCAGAAAAATGAAAAAGAGAGCCATGGAGGAAATTATGAAACTCTCTACAGAGATGGGGGAGCAGCCCAATCGCAGGCTGGAAAAGCTGATGGAGGAAAAGAAAAAGCTGATTCGCCAATGCAATAATACCATAGATGAGTATAGGGAGGAGATGCGGCATTTACCGGAGGAGATAGAACGGGTAAACAACAGACTAATGTTGATTACCATGGATATTTGCTATCGGAGGATTGCCGAAAATACAAAGGAAATAGAAGCCATCAGCAGCTGGATAAAGGATATCCGCATACAGATGAAAAAGAATATTGTGCGGAAGGAAGAAAGTGAGCAGGCAAATTTCGACTTGTATTCCTATATGCATCATATTTTTGGTGCTGAGGTAATGGAAATCTTTGATATGAAGTACAATCCAGAGGAGAGGCGGCGAGCCCATGAGGAAAGAATCCTTAGAAGTAAATTCTTTTCCCATGATAAATAAAAACAGGAAAAAAAGAGGGCAATGGGTCAGAGGTGCTGACACATTGCCCTTTGCAGGGAAAGAGGCGAGAGGAATGGAAAAGAAAACGTATAGCTATATTGTTTCGGCAGAAGAAATGAAAAGATATGACAGCAATACCATCCACTATTTTGGGATTCCCTCCCTGGTCTTGATGGAACGGGCTGCTTTGGCAGTAGCAGAGGAAATCGAAAAAAGAATGCCAAGGGGCAGCCGGATTCTAGTCGTAGCCGGTGGAGGAAATAATGGAGGAGATGGAATTGCTATAGCACGGATTTTGGGAAGACGCGGCTACCAGACCGAGATTTGCTTTGTAGCAGACAGGCAGAAGGCCAGCCCGGAAACGAGACAGCAGTTGGCGATTGCAGAAAAATATGGCTGTCCCATAAAGACCAAAATGGAAGATGGGGAATATGATATGATTGTGGATGCACTTTTTGGCATTGGGCTGTCCAGAAAACTGGAAGGTGATTATGCTGCTTTGGTGCAGCAGATAAATCAAAGCTCTGCCCTTATCTGTGCAGTAGATATTCCTTCAGGAATTGATGCAGATACAGGGAATGTTATGGGAGTAGCAGTAAAAGCTGACCTTACGGTAACGTTTGCTTTTCGCAAGCCAGGACATATTCTCTATCCAGGCTGTATCTATGCCAGTCAGGTATTGTGCCGAGATATAGGAATCGGAAAGGAGAGCTTTCTGGATTATCCCCCCAGAGTATATACTTATGAGCAGCAAACGGATGAGGGACAGTCTCAAATAGTTATACCAGCAAGAAGACCGGATGGGCATAAAGGCAGCTTTGGCAAAGTATTAGTTATCGCAGGAAGCGTCAATATGAGTGGTGCCTGTCAGCTTTGTGCAGAAAGCTGTTTTCGGATGGGAGTAGGGATGGTGAAGGTATTGACTCCAGAGGAAAACAGGATAATTCTTCAGACCAGTCTGCCGGAAGCACTGTTGGCTACCTATTCTGCTCAGGATGGAGTAGAGGAAGCTAAGCTTGCTTCTCTTATGGACTGGGCAGACTGTATTTTGATTGGACCGGGATTGGGCAGGAGTAAGGCAGCCGGTCGTCTGCTGACTGGTGTATTAACGGGAAGTGGAAAGCCGTTAGTTGTGGATGCGGATGGAATTAATCTGTTAGCAGGCTCTCCGGAATTAAAGCAGGAGTTGGAAGAACAAAAGGGAAGGGGCAGAGAAATTATGATAACGCCTCATCTGGTAGAGTTTGCCCGTCTGTATGGCTGTCGTGTAGAGGAGGTAAAGGAAGCTTTGTTGTATAAGCCAAAGGAGCTGGCTGACCGCTATGGCTGTACTCTGGTCTGCAAGGATGCCAGAACGGTGGTGGCTGCCTGGAATCAGCAGCAGGTTTATCTGAATAGTTCAGGGAATGACGGGTTGGCTACTGCCGGCAGCGGAGACGTTCTGGCTGGTATGCTGGCCGGATTACTGGCACAGGGAATGAAAGGGATTGAGGCAGCAGCCTTGGGAGTTTACCTGCATGGAAAAGCAGGAGAGAGGGCGGCAGCCCGCCTGGGCAGACAGGGGATGCTGGCCAGAGATTTAATGAAAGGGCTGACTTTGGAGTGGAAAGCTTTAGTGGGGAAAGGACAGGAAGGAGCAGGAAAAGAAAGCGAGGATGGAAGGGAAGTTGGATGATAGAATAACTAAATATAGCAGGGTTTATGCGGCAGTGAATCTGGATGCTATCTGTACCAATATTCATAAAATGCAGCTTCAGCTGGGTGAAAAAACCAAGATTATGGCAGTGATTAAGACGGATGGCTATGGGCATGGTGCTGTGCCGGTTGCCCGAGTATTAGAGCCGATGGAGGCGGTGATGGGATTTGCAGTGGCTACCGCAGAGGAGGCTTTGATACTTCGGGAGTGTGGAATAAAAAAGCCTATCCTGCTTTTAGGATATACGTTTCCTGACACTTATCAAGAAATGATAAAGCATCAGATAAGATTGCCATTGTTTCGGATGGATATGGCACATCAGTTGTCTTCCTGCGCCTTAGCACTGGGAGAAGACTATCGGGCAGCAGTGCATATTAAAGTGGATACTGGTATGTCACGAATCGGTATACAGCCAAATGCAGAGGGACTGGAATTTATCCGACAAGTGGGAAAGCTGCCGGGATTAAAAATAGAGGGAATCTTTACCCATTTTGCCAGAGCTGATGAAGCGGATAAGTCTCAGACGTTGAAGCAGCTGGAATGTTTTAAAGAATTGATTATTCAGGCAGAGACGATAACAGGAAACCGGATTCCCCTGCATCATTGTTCCAATAGTGCCGGCTTACTGGAGCTAAGGGAGGCTGATATGGATGTGGTAAGAGCGGGAATTGCCCTGTATGGACTGAATCCTTCACAAGAGGTAACAGGAGAGGCATGGGGATTAATCCCTGCTATGGAGCTGAAAAGCAGGATTATCTATCTAAAGGAAATCGAGCCGGGAACCCCTGTCAGCTATGGAAGCAGTTTTGTAGCAAAGCAAAGGATGCGGATTGCCACTATATCTATAGGCTATGGAGACGGTTATCCCAGAGGATTGTCGAATAAAGGATATGTATTGATTCATGGAAAAAAAGCACCGATTTTAGGGCGGGTATGTATGGATCAGTTTATGGTGGATACCACGTCTATTCCCCAGGCAAGAGAGGGAGATTGGGTGACACTGATTGGCAGAGACGGTCAGGAGCAGATTACTATGGAAGAATTGGGAGAACTGTCGGGACGGTTTCATTATGAGTTGGTATGCTGTATTGGAAAAAGAGTACCACGAATTTATGTAAAATCAGGTCGGGTTGTAGGAGCCGGAGACTGGTCTCAGGATTACCACTATCAGGATTTTGATGAGATTTTAGGTGGAAATTGAATACCTTCAGATAAACGGGCAATAATTAGCCTATAAAGTTTAAATGAAGGGCAGACAGCTGTACCGAAAGTCCAGGACAGCTGCAAGGGTGAAAATATGAAACGTGGAGACATCTATTATGCAGATTTAAGACCGGTGATTGGTTCTGAACAGGGAGGAGTTCGTCCTGTGTTAATTATCCAGAACGATATAGGCAACAGACACAGTCCTACTATTATCTGTGCTGCGATTACATCCCGGATGAATAAGGCAAAGCTGCCCACACATATAGAATTAGATGCTGACAAATATGATATGGTGAAGGATTCTGTGATTTTATTGGAACAGCTTCGCACCATAGATAAAAGGCGGTTAAAGGATAAGGTATGCCATCTGGACAGGGAGATTATGGATAAGGTAAATGAAGGTCTTTTAGTTAGTCTGGAGTTAAAAAGCTGTAGCTGCCATACATAAGGGGCAGATTCTGCCCGAGAAAAGCAGTCGCTTGACGATGGCAGACGAAGATGGTATAGTTGACAGAGATTGGAGCAAAAGGGAGATTTTTATCGACCGGTTACAACAAAAGACAGAAAGGAGCAAGGATACAAAGATGGAGGATGGCAATCCAACTGTCGGAATAATCGCTTTTATCCTGTTGATATTCATCGACATGTTTTTTTATGGTTTTGGTTCGGCAGTTCATTGTCTCAATATAAAAAATCTGGAAAAAACCAGTGAAGAAGAGGAGCATAGAGGAAAGAAGAAAAGGAGGCTGAAGGCATTAATAGAGGAGCCGGGTGGCTATATTAATACGCTGCAGCTGGTCGTTACCCTGATTCATCTCGGCATGGGAAGCTTTTATCTGAAAATCTGGCAGGACAGCTTTCGGGAACTGCTGGAGGGGAGGATAGAGGAGAAAGTAACAGGTATTCTTTCTTTACTGTCAGGTACTGCCGGATTGGTTTATATTTTACTGACCTTCGGAGTACTGCTGCCTAAGCGAATTGCAGCAAGATATCCGGAAAAGTGGGCATATCTGTGTATTAATCCCGTCTATTATATCGTAAAACTCCTGTCACCCCTTACTGGTCTGGTGACCGTAACGGTCAATGGCTTACTGAGGCTGATGGGTATTCGGGAAAACCATAATGGAGGAGATGTAACAGAGGAAGAGATTATTTCTATGGTAAATGAAGGGCATGAGCAGGGAGTACTGCAGGCCACGGAGGCAGAGATGATTACCAATATTTTTGCTTTTGGGGATAAAGAAGCCCAGGATATTATGACCCATCGTAACAGTATGGTAGCTGTAGAGGGCAGTCTGTCTTTACAGGAGGCAGTGGCCTTTATGCTGGAGGCGAATAACAGCCGTTTTCCTGTCTATGAGGAAAATATTGATCACATTATAGGAATTGTCCATCTAAGGGATGCCATGAGAATCCATGCAAGTGGTAAGAAAGCGGATAAGCCACTGAAGGAGATTAAGGAGCTGTTAAGGGAGCCTGTCTTTATTCCGGAAACGAAGAATATTGATGCCCTATTTCAGATGATGCAGTCTTCCAAAACTCAGATGGTGGTTGTGGTGGATGAGTATGGGCAAACGGTAGGGCTGTTGGCCATGGAAGATATTTTAGAGGAAATCGTAGGTAATATTTTAGATGAGTATGATGAAGATGAGGAACATATTGAAGCAACCGCTAATGAGGATGAATATATTATAGAAGGAAAGACGCCATTAAAAGAATTGGAGGAGCGGTTTGGTCTGGTTTTTGATAAGGAAGAATTTGAGACGCTCAATGGTTTTTTGATTGCCAAGCTGGACAGGATTCCGGAGGAGGATGAAGATTTTGAGGTGGATGTGGGAGAATATCGTTTTCGCATACTGTCTGTAGAAAATAAAATGATACAAAGTGTACTAGTACACCGAATATAAATTCACTGACACTTGACTGGTCTGTGCTTTCCCTATTATTCGATGTACTCGTAAGCAGGATGAAGTGCCTGGCGTAACGGTTTATCGACAAGAAAGCAGAGAGTAGTGACGACAGGACATAAATAAGGAAGGAGAAAGAAAGGATGTCAGGACATTCAAAATTTGCCAATATTAAACATAAGAAGGAAAAAAATGATGCAGCGAAGGGAAAAATCTTTACGATTATCGGCAGGGAAATTGCTGTTGCCGTAAAGGAAGGAGGCCCGGATCCAACCAACAATTTTAAGCTGGCTCAGGTGATTGCCAAGGCAAAGGCCAATAATATGCCTAATGATACCATTGAAAGAGGAATAAAGAAGGCTGCCGGTGATGTAGGAAATGTAAACTATAAGCTGGTAACCTATGAAGGCTATGGTCCTAATGGAATCGCCATTATTGTGGATGCACTGACAGATAACCAAAACAGGACGGCTGCTAATATTAGAAATGCTTTTACTAAGGGACAGGGCAGTATCGGTACTCCTGGCTGTGTTTCCTTTATGTTTGATAAAAAGGGACAGATAATTATTGCTAAAGAAGATTGTGAAATGGATGCTGATGAATTGATGATGCTGGCCTTAGATGCAGGGGCAGAGGATTTTGCAGAAGAAGAGGACTGCTATGAGGTTCTGACAGATCCTGATAGCTTTGGAGAGGTAAGCAGGGCGTTGGAGGAGGCCGGGATTGTCATGGTTTCAGCAGAGGTAACGATGATTCCTCAAAATTATGTGACCCTGACAGACGAAGTTGCCTTAAAAAATTTGAGAAAGACGCTGGATCTCCTGGATGAGGATGACGATGTGCAGGCTGTCTACCACAACTGGGATGAGTAAGCTAAGAGGAAAAGAATGAAAAGGAAAATGACATGGTTCAGTTATCTGCTCTGGTTGGTTTATGTCTGTCTGATAGGAGTTCTGCTGGATTCCTGTCTGTCTGCATGGCTTGCAGATAGTTGGTCTTTGGCTGGATGGCAGGCAGGTATTCTGGTACTGTTAATTTTTGTTGCTGTCTCCGTTATCTGGATGACAGGCAGACGATTATCTGCATCTTTCTGGGAGAAAAGAAAAGCAAAGAAGGATGAAACCGGCAAAAGAGAGGACTTTCTGGCACTTTGTATTTTTGGAGGAGCTGCACTTTACCGAATTTTTCTGATGGTTACCGCTTATAGTGTATCCTCTATGGATTGGGGAGGGCTGGGAAGACTTCTGCTGCAGCTGATAGCCCTGGCAGGTTTTTCCTTTGCAGTTCGTATACTGGTAGGTTCTACAGAGGCACTATGTGCCGGAGCCTTACTGGCTTTTTCTCCTGTATTTGGAGAAGCCCTGTTTAGACAGGGACTTGACTGTGTCTATCTCTTTTTATTTGTGATATGTCTTTTGCTTCTGGGAGTATATGTGAATATTGTTCAACGGAAGGAATGGACGAAAAGAGCAGCTTTGCTTCTAAGTGTTTTTGGAGTAAGCAGTGGTGTTCTGGGATGCTTTGACCCGGCAGGCTGGAGCTTATTTTTTCTGGGGGGAGCCTTGTGTGTGAGTACAGGGATAAGGCGGAAAAACCAGATTACTCAGGCAGCAGTCAGACTGGGACTGATGATGGCCAGCGGGTTAGCTGCTGTAGTGATTCTACTTTGCTTTGTGGCAGTAGTGTCTGGCAGGACGATTACCTGGTTGCTGATGAATTGGTGGGAAATCAATGGCTTATGGATTAGTCCTCCGTTTTTATTTGCTGCAGAAGGAGGGGTTCTGGCGCCGGGAGCTACCTTACTGACGTCTACCCTAAGCTGTCTGTTAGGGGCATTGGCTGCTGTGGGCTTTTGGTTTGGTAAGCAGCAAAGACAGAATGGATGGATTTTGCTTTTGTTGTCTTTGATTTTAGCGGATACAGGTATCACAAAGACGGTGGTACACAGTCTTTTGCTGGTTTTAGTTTGGAGTGTACTTGCCGGTATGGGAATTGCATCCATGCTATCCGGGGATACAGAAAACGAGAAGGCAGAAAAGTTTTCCGGAACTTTAGGATGGGTGGATTTGGATGCAGACGAAACACCGGAGCAGAGTATATCAGACCTTCAGGTGGAGGAAATTACAGGAGATAAGCCCTTGGGTCCTTCAGCTGATCCAGTGAAGAATCCTCCACCTCTGCGGGAGAAGCCGGGAAAGGAACAGCAAGAGTATGACAGAAAAATAGAGGAAGAGGAGTTGGAATTTGACTATCCAGTAGATGATGAGGATGATTTTGATGTATAAAATATAGTTTTTCTGTAGGAAAATATAGTGGCAATGACGAGACGGTGACGCATTGAATAGTTACGTTTGTCTGAGAAATACCGCAGCTGATTGGAGATAGCTGCGGTATTTCTTAATTGTGGCTTCAAACCCTGTTGCTTCTCTTATCTCCAGTGGTATGGAGTAGTCCTCCCTGAAGATTCCGCCCATTATCATATGTCAAAAAAATGCAAGAAATGAGAATAATATATTTCATTTTATATTAAGAAAAAAAGAGATATGATGGAGGCAGTAAACTGGCATAATGACAGTATCTAAGGGAAGGGATAAGGAGGAAGCAGATGAAAGGGAAAAAGGCAAGATGGGCCAAAAGATGTATTGCAGGTCTGGGTGCTGCCGCACTGGTACTTTCTGGTGTAGGACAGCATATAACGAAGGTTTTTGCAACCGAAACGGTACAGCAGACTGCTGAGACAATGAATGAAAATCTTAAGCTGTGGTATAATACCCCTGCAAATATCAATACAGGAGGCGGTGGGGGAGGAGAATGGATGCAGCAGTCCCTGCCTCTGGGCAATGGTACATTGGGAAATCTGATTTTTGGTGGAATTTCCAGAGAAAGAATCCATTTCAATGAAAAGACTCTCTGGACAGGAGGACCGTCTCCCAATAGACCGGGTTATGAGTTTGGTTTAAAATCTACCGCCTATACAGCAGCAGAAATCGAAGCGTACAGACAGCTTCTGGACGATAAAAGTACAAATGTATTCAATGACGACCCCTCTCTGGGAGGATATGGTATGGGAGCAGCTATAAGGTTTCCGGGTCTGAATAATGTGAATAAGGGTACTTATCAGGATTTTGGAGATATCTGGCTGGACTATACACCGATGGGGATTACAGACAGCAACGTGAAGGATTATCGCAGAGAACTGGATATGCAGACAGGTATTGCTTCTACCCAGTTTTCTTATCGGAACGTTACTTATAAAAGGGAGCATTTTGTCAGTTATCCGGATAATGTCATGGTAACTCACCTGACGGCTTCTCAGTCAGGCAAGCTCAGTGTAAACCTTAGTATGGGTTTGAACAATACAGGGCTGACAGGTCAGATTAGCCTGGACCCTGCTAGTAATACTTATACCATTGCAGGACAGGTAAACGATAACCACTTAAAATTCCGTACCACCATGAAGGTGATTCCCGTAGGGGGAACCATAACAGCGGATACTACACAGAATATATATTGTGTGGAAAATGCAGACAGTATTATGATTGTGATGGCAGCAGAGACTGACTATCTGAATGACTATCCTACCTACAGAGATACCAATAAGAACCTGCAGACTGTAGTGGATGGCAGAGTAACAGACTGTGGGGCAAAGACCTATGCAGAGTTGCTGACACGCCATTTGGAGGATCATCAGGAGCTGTTTGACCGGGTAAGTCTGGATTTGGGTGAGCGTATGCCCGATGTACCCACAAACAAACTGATGGATGACTACAGAAACAGGGACTATTCTACCTATCTGGAGGTGTTATCCTTCCAGTATGGACGGTATCTTTCCATTGCAGGCTCCAGAGGTGTACTGCCCAGTAACCTAGTGGGGCTATGGACGGTAGGAGCAGCTGCCTGGACGGGAGACTATCATTTTAATGTCAACGTACAGATGAACTACTGGCCGGTATATGTAACCAATCTGGCTGAAGTAGGCGTTACCATGGTAGACTATATGGAAAGCTTACGAGAGCCGGGAAGATTGACGGCAGAGCGTGTACATGGTATTGAGAATGCTACTACGGAGCATACAGGCTTTACCGTACATACAGAAAACAATCCTTTTGGAATGACAGCACCTACTAATCACCAGGAATATGGATGGAATCCTACAGGTGCAGCCTGGGCTATTCAAAATTTATGGTGGCATTATGAATTTACACAGGATTTGGAATATTTAGAGAATACCATCTATCCTATTATGAAGGAGGCTGCACTGTTCTGGGATAATTATCTGTGGACCTCCTCCTATCAGGTTATTGATGATGAAACCTCTGCTTATCATGGAGAAAATCGTTTGGTAGTAGCTCCTAGCTTTTCGGAGGAGCAAGGACCTACTGCGATAGGAACTACCTATGATCAGTCTTTGGTATGGGAGCTGTATAAGGAGTGTATTCAGGCAGGAAGACTGGTAGGAGAGGACGAAGAACTGATTGCCTCCTGGGAGGAAAAGCTTCAGAAGCTGGACCCCATTAATATCAACCAAACAGGTGGGATTAAGGAATGGTATGAGGAAACCAGAGTAGGTTTGGTAAACGGACACCATAAGTCCTTTGCTCAGGCAGGGGATTTGGCAGAAATTCAGGTACCTAACAGTGGCTGGTGGATAGGACATCCAGGAGAGCATCGTCATGCGTCCCATTTGGTAGGTCTATATCCAGGAACTCTAATTGATTATGATAATCAGGAATATATGGATGCAGCCATTCAGTCTTTGACAGAAAGAGATTTTTATTCTACAGGCTGGTCTAAAGCAAATAAGGTAAATCTCTGGGCAAGAACCGGAAATGGAAACAATGCTTATCAGGTATTAAACAATCTGATTGGAGGAAATACCTCTGGTCTTCAGTATAACCTGTTTGATTCCCATGGCTCAGGTGGCGGAGAAACCATGATGGGTGCCGGTGGCGGCCGGGTGTGGCAGATTGATGGCAATTTCGGTCTGACAGCCGGTGTGGCAGAAATGCTGCTGCAGTCCCATAGGGGAACCGTTCAGTTTTTACCGGCTATTCCTGATGCATGGCAGGATGGTGAAGCTTATGGATTGAAGGCAAGAGGTAATTTTACCATTGGACAAGTATGGAAGAATGGTATGGCAGATACCTTTACCGTATGCTATGAGGGTGATGAGGAAGCCTCTGCTTTTATCGGAGAGTATACAGGTATTGAAGGAGCAAAGGTATGGTTGGACGGAGAGGAAGTAACCGTAACCAAAGGTAATGGAACGATTACCTTTGAGGCCATGCGGGGGAAAACCTATACCATCGACATGTCAGGAGTAGATACAGATGGTTTAAAGGCAAAGGCACAGGAAATGGCTGCTCAGCTGCATCCTGATCTGTCTTTGGTAAAGGAAGAGCTGGAGCAGGCAATAGAGAATAGTGATGAAGGTCTGAATGACATGTTGCAGAAAGCAACATTGATGAACAGGATTTATGCAGACTTTCAGGAGGATTTTGAGAAGGTTTATTATCTGACCACCAGGGAAGGGCTGACCTGGCAGGATATTGATAGCCTGTATAAAGAAATGAGAACTATCCGAAATACTATTCTGGAAAATACGGGAGACGTTCTGTTTTATCAAAATGCTCAGGGAAAAATGGAAGCTTATACCTATATGCTGGACGAACAGATGGCAAATCGTATGATTTCCTTTAGCAAAGAATCCGGTATGATTGAGGCAGCAGACAGCCAGCTGGTATTGAGTAAGAGTGCAGAGGCTTCTGAGTATGAGATTCGTTATACTTTGGATGGCAGTGAACCGGATGCAGAGGCTTCTCTGGCCGAGGGAAGCGGTATCCAGTTGAATACAGATGGGGATACTATAGTAAGAGCAGCACTTTTTGATAAAGAGCAGAGAGTCAGTCCTATTTATACCAAAAAGTATATGGTAAGAGGACAGGGGGGAATTACTATCAATACGGTAATGGTAACTCCTGAGGCAACCTGGGATAATTATGGGAAGGAAAAGATGATAGACGGCAATTCCTCCACTCGGTGGGCTTCCAGGGCTCCGGGAACCAGTGTGATTGAAATTACGTTGAATCTTAGTCAGGAAAGTGCCTTTGACCGGATGTATTTTGACCAGTTTGTGTCCAATAGTCATGCTGTAAATCAGTTTGAAATTTATGCCAAAAAGAATGGCAGCTATGAAAAAATTTATGAAGCGGACAGACTGCTGAATATTAATGATAGAGTAGGGAATGTAGATGGCAGCAGCGGTGGCTACCATGCTTATAAGATGATAGAGGTGCCGGAAACGGTTTCTGATTCCATACAGATTCGTCTGCTGACCTATACAAATGAGCCTTCCTTCTATGAAATTTATCCATTGTATATGGGTATTACAGAGGATTCTGCCGGACATGGACAGACACTTCAGGCAATGATAGAAGAGGCAGAGACGGCAGACCGGGAGAGTATCCACTATCAAGAAGCAGAGCAAAGCTTAAAGGATGCCTTTGAAGAAAGCATTCAGGATGCTAAGCAGGCATTAGATTTGTGCCAGTCCAGACAGGACAGCAGAGAAGAGTTTTTACGCAACAGATATCTGCGTCTTGGCTTTGGAGCAACAGATACAGAGGAACTGGAGAGACTGATTAGAGAGGCAGAGGCTGAGTTGAATGGAGCCTATACCAGAGATAGTCTGTATAGGTTGAAGCAGGCACTGGAAGCAGCCAGAGAAGTATTGGCAGACCAGGAGTCCCGTCAGCCTGTGGTAGACAAGAGGGCGAATAGCTTAAGAGAGGTACTGGAAGCTTTAGAGGGAACCTTTGGAGAAGAAGTAAGGGTAAGTCCTACTACACTGTCTGCAGATGGTTGGATCGATGCCAGTGGCTTTAAGGCAACTGCAAGCGATACAGCAGGAGTCTTAAGCTATGAATTTAGAGGCAAGGTAATCAAGATACTGACAGTAACTGCCAATGACCATGGTATTATCCGAGTAAGTATTCGTGATAAGGAAGGAAACACTGTCCATACTCAGGAAATCGACACCTATGCGACAACACGTACTGATGGAGCCGTATTGTTAGAGCATACCTTGAAGCAGGAGGGAACCTATACCATTTCTTTTGAACGAGTAGGGGTGAGTCCTAGTGCTTCCAGTGCGAGAGGCTGGGTCGAGGTAGGTACAATAACGATTAATCGCAGCAAGGCAGAGGTGGTTGACCGAAGTATGCTGCAAAATGAAATAGCAATTAAAGATACACTGCAGGAAGCAGACTACAGACAGGATAGCTGGGCAGACTATCTCAGTGCCTGGGAGGCAGCAAAGGCAGTATTAGACAAGCCAGATGAAGAAACCTGTACAGCCCAAATGGAGGATGTGGCTGCACAGCTGATGGCGGTTAGAGAGAGTCTTCGATTGTTTGTAGATATTAGTGAGCTGGAGGAAGTTTTGGAAAGTGCAAAGGCAGTTCAGGCAGAGGGCTATACACAGGAAAGCTATAACCAGCTGAAGCAGGCTATTTTGGAAACAGAAAGCTTTTTAACCGGAAATTATAGTCAGGAGGAAGCCAATGCGAAGGTGGCTGTCCTTCGGCAGAAGCTGGCAGAGCTGGCAGCAGATAAAACAAAGTTGCAGGAAAAATATGATAAGATGAAGGATACGGAAAAGGGCAATATTAAGGATCAGTCCTATACCGAATTTCAGAATCTGATGAAGGAGGCAGAAGGACTGCTGGCAGACACAAAGGCAGAGCCTGGAGAGGTATCAGACATGCTGGCCAGATTGGAGGCATTCCAATTCCAGTATACAGAGATTTTGCCTGAACCAGACAAGCCAGATGAACCCAGCACACCTAGCAAGCCTAGTACACCTAATGAACCTACTACACCAGAGCCGGTTAAAAAATGGCCGTTTACTGATGTGGAGGTTAGACCGGGTACCTGGAAGTATGACAATGTAAAATTTGTTTATGAAAATAACATGATGAAGGGTATATCAGGCACCAGCCTGTTCCAGCCAGACCATCCACTGACCAGAGCTATGTTTGCAACGGTGCTTTACCGTATGCAGGGAGAACCCGCTGTTACCGGAGAAAATAAGTTTAGCGATGTGGCAGCAGGTAAGTGGTATACCAATGCAATAATCTGGGCAAATCAGAAGGGAATTGTAAGTGGTTATTCTGATGGCAGTTATGGAATTAACCATAACATCACCCGTGAGCAGATTGCAAAAATGCTTTATGAATATGCTAGGGTTAATCAATATGATGTTTCTCAGACCAAGGCTTTGGATAGCTTTACTGATGAAGAAAAGGTAAGTAACTGGGCAGTAGGCTATATGAAGTGGGCAACTGCAGTAGAAATGATTACAGGTAAGCCCAATGGAGACGGTAGCTTCCGTATGGATCCTGAAGGAGAGGCTACCAGAGCAGAATGTGCCAAAATGCTGACCATGTTTTGGGGAAAATATAAGACAAATACTCAGTAGTTCGTATAAGAGAGCTTCTGCAAACGAAGATAACTTCGTTTTGTAGAGGCTCTTTTTCTGTTGATTTCTGTATAAAAATAAAATTCCTATCCAAACTAAAGGGAAGAAGTTCTAAAGTTACTTTTCACACGATGCCACGCACTCTGCTGCGGGGCGTGGAGAGAACGGTAAATTCAGCCAATGCATCGCCTGCCTCGCCGTAGGCGACCTTATATGCAGTCGATGCCCGTTACCATTTACAGGTCAGCTGGCTGATGGGTGAATGGTAACGTTCTAAATGTTTAGACAGGAGGAAGCTATGGGAAGTCATAAATCGAAAAATCAGGACAGTAAAGCAGAAGGAATAGAAAAGAATCAGGGAAAGAAGCTGGAGGAGGAAAAGCATCAGGAAGAGAGAATCCGGGAAACCGGACAAGTAACGTTGGATAAAAACGATAAAAAACATCGTCTCCATCTCATTACCATTATTGGTGAAGTAGAAGGTCATGATTGCTTAAATGGAAGCTCCAAGACCACTAAATATGAGCATATACTGCCGGAGCTAGCTGCCATAGAGGATAGTAATCAGGTAGATGGTGTTTTGATTCTTCTCAATACAATGGGGGGAGATGTGGAGGCCGGTCTGGCTATAGCAGAAATGATTGCTTCCTTAAGTAAACCTACCGTTTCTCTGGTTTTGGGAGGCAGTCATTCTATTGGTGTACCAATCGCTGCCAGTACAGACTATTCCTATATTGTTCCTACAGGTACTATGGTGATTCATCCGGTCAGAATGAATGGA
>JAFXJR010000074.1 GCA_017532145.1 Lachnospiraceae bacterium
AGAAAGAAGAAGCTCAACAAGCTGGGAGTTCCTGTATTTTGCATCCACGGAAATCACGAAATGAGACCAGAAACTATCCCTACCTACCATGAAGATACATGGCAGGGTGGTACTGTTTATGTAGAAGATGCTTATCCTAACCTGCTGTTTGCAAAAGACGGTGAAGTTTATGACCTGGATGGACAGAGCACACTTGTTATTGGTGGTGCATACTCCGTTGATAAGTGGTATCGGCTCCGTATAGACAAGAACTGGTTTGCGGATGAGCAGCCCTCTGATGAGATTAAAAGCAGAGTAATGCAGAAGCTGGAGAATTTGAACCGGAAGGTGGATGTCGTTCTGAGCCACACCTGCCCGGAGCGGTATATTCCTGTAGAAGCATTTTTATCCGGCATCGATCAGAGCACCGTGGATAATAGCACAGAAGAATGGCTTGGACAAGTGGAAAAGCAGCTGGAGTATGGTACATGGCTTTGCGGCCACTGGCACATCAACAAACGGATCGATAAGCTGCAGTTTTTGCATCACGATGTGATTTGCAGCGATGACCTGAAAAGGAGACTATTATGAGAAACAGATTCAAAAACACTCTATACACCGTCGAGGATCTTAAATTCCTGAACGGACGGTGGCAATATGTTCGGAGCGAAGACGGCACCCTGTTCTCCGGCCCGTATCGGACCAAGATCAAACCGGAGGATCTTCCAGAGTGGTATGTGTATGGGAGGTACTACAAGCGGTTCGGGTATATGTCTACCAAAGGCATCACTGACATGCTGTATATTCCCAACCGCTTCAGCAATCACTATCTGAAAGATGACTGCCTGCTGATATCCTATGGTGGCAAAATCCGGGAAGCTGAAATTCCAGAAGGAGGAACCATTTCCGAACGGTATAAAGGATGGGATGAATGGGTCTGGGGTAGCGAGATCGTTAGCATCCTGAAGGGTGCCAGAAGGTACTCCGGATATGATATTGAAGCATTTATTCAAAAGCTGAAATGGAAAAAGGAATGGCTTCGGAAAGAATATCCGGACGAATTTGGTCCTGATCGGTGGAACATAGATGTGGACCGGATGTTTTCTGATGAAAAATAAAAAGGAAGACCACCTAATGGCGAAATATATTCTTGAATTAACTGAAGAACAGGCAAAAATAGTCGCCCAGGCTTGTGAGTTTTTCGCCCGTATCAAAATGGGGCAGTTTAATGAGATACCGTTTCTGCTCCTTGCCAACGAGTTATCCGGAAACGATTATTGCACCAGAAGAGATATCGCCAACAAGTATTTTCTGGATGCCCGGAAAGCGATTTATCCTGAGCTTCAGGGTATTGGACACTCCTACGGTGCAGGAAAGTTCGCTGATGCAGACAGAGCATTTGATGTCTATCAGGTTCTTCGTCATGCTCTTGGAGATCCCCGGGAACCATTTCAGCTGGGAGAACCATTACCTGGCTGCGCCAAGCTTGAAAAGCATCTATAAAAAATACAACATAAACATATTTATCTGCTAAAAAACCTTTGCCATGTATAAACAAAAGATGAGTCCCAGTGTTACAGGTTGGTAGGTATTCTGGGTGGTTTCTACTTAATGGCAAAGTTTACAAATAATCCATATAGCTGACTATCATTTCCGATATAATAACATTCAACGTTACATTAGGAGGGGATAGTGTGTCTGAAAGAAGAGTACGGTATTTTGAACCGGATGATTGGAGTTTTGGTTCAAATTATAGAAGAGCTGAAGAAATCCTTAAAAACTGGAATAATGATACCAACATCACCGACGTCAACGATATTATCGAATTTCATAATATTCATCGGTATTTTAATTCTGGTATTCGTCATGGTTCTTGGGATGAATCCACTTATTCTCAACATATGGATAAGTGCAAAAAAATCCCTTCTTTGTTAGGAAGATTCTTTGGCACGCTTTCTGATGCGACCATTGAAGCTGTGTATTCCAATGTTATTCGCGATTACCGCGATGATTTTTGGAATCTGGTAGCTACCTACAAGGCCCATAAGAGAATAGGTGCGGATGCTATAAAAAGAGTGCTGGATACGCATACCAGTGCCCTGGCCTATATTCTGCACCACAAGGCTTTAGTCACGCATTATGGAGAAGTCATTGCAGAAAGCTTAAAACAACATCCTCATACTGCCGAATGGCTCATTTCCTACTATTTGGTCGCACACGACAGGCTTAGCAAAACCAAGTATTTCCCGAAAGAATTAACACCAGAAGTACAGGACCAGCTGCTTCACAATTATGTCGATTCTCCCCAGCCGAATTCTAATTATTTGCAGGTACTCGGACATGCTCAAAGTACAAAAGAGTTTCCTATCAGTGATAAATTGAAGCTGAAGGCTAT
>JAFXJR010000075.1 GCA_017532145.1 Lachnospiraceae bacterium
CTTTTTCTTTTCTTTCATTTTACTACCTATTCCTACTGTTTTCACCTAATACAGTACATAAATTTATCCGGATTTTCTTTGAGATTCATCTCTCTTTTACTTATAATATTATAACACCCATTCATAAATGATGCCATACAATTCTCTGATATAATAGGTAGGAAAGAGCCACCAGGGTGTTTTGGCCGGTACTGCGCTATACTCCAAATCGAGTGCCTTTGCCACCATGGAAGCCCTGTACTCATGATATTCATTGGTCACTATGGCAATCCGTGGATTTAAGCCCTCTTTTTCTATGATGGCTTTGGAAAACAGCAGATTCTCTCTGGTAGAGGTAGACTCTGTTTCCCGGTAAATCCGATAAGGTTCAATCCCCTTATTTACCAGGTATCGGTACATAAACTCCCCTTCTGATATAGGTTCATCCGCCCCCTGTCCACCGGATACCACACAAACCGCATCCGGATGCTCTGTCAGATACTCATAAGCCGCCTCCAATCGGGAAGCCAGCATAATACTGGGCCGGTCCCCATAGGTACGACACCCCAGCACCACCAGCGTGGCATCTTCTGTCGGTGCTTTAGTGGCTGCATGTATCATGCAACCTGTTTCTATACCTGCAAGCACAATCACTAAACCGGTTAGCACGCCTGCTGCCGTCAACGCAATCTTTCCTGCTTTTTTCTTTAGGACATTTCGGACAAACTCGTGAATCCTAGGCATAAAAAGACTGTAAAACAGTAATAACAGTAGCGCCAGAATACCCGTTGCATTGCCCAGATTTAAGATTCTGCCAACCAAGAAAGGAAGGAGAAAATAGAGGATGCCAAGGATACTTATAACTATTAATACCATCCGCAGGTAAGATACCTTTACCGGCTTTATTTTGCTGATATTCCTTTTACGTTTCGACATAGTCACCCTTTTCCTTTCTTTTCAGGAATTATTTGTATACCATATTTTAACACAAGCATTCCGTGAAAATATGGAAGACTTTCTAAAGTTTTACAGAAAAATCACCCAATCTACATTCCTGTAAATTGAGTGATTCTAATAAACTATTTTTTTGCTGACGCTCCTTTTATGGAGGAGAGTCGAATCAGCTTCTGCTTTTTCTTGCCCTTATCTGAGACTTCCAGCAGCGCCCACTTCTCATCCACCGCCACCAGTACAGCAGCATTGTCAAAAAACAAATCAGCCTCTCCTTCACCTTCATAAAAGTCCAAGGCTATTTCACTGCCCACATAAGGCTCCATCATATCCTTCATCATATGTGTCTTCTCTGCAAGTGCTCCTGCGTCTTGTAAGCGCTCGATACGCTCCAGCTTCTGCACCTTTGTTGCCAGAGAACCCACCCTTAAGAATGCCAGAAATCCTAAAAATGCACCTATCTTAAACAAAGTATCCATCCTATGCCTCCTCCTCTACTATCCCAAAGGACAATACAGAAGACAGTGCAATCAGCTTCTCCTTGGTTTCTTTTGCCTTCAAAATCTGCAGTCGCATCCAGTTTCCTTCAAATCCCTCTACCCTACAGACTTCCCCTGCAATTTCATAATCCTCTTCATCCTCATAGAAGTCAATGTGCACCTTCTTGCCCACCAGGGACTTAAGGAGCTCTGTGATGCAGCTGTTTTCTTCCGGATTGCGTGTCTTTTTCCCTTCCTTTATCTCCATCAGGCCCTCTGCTTCATAAGTATCATCCAAAAGGTAATCACAGGAAACTCCCAGAAGCTTTGCAATATGGGCCACCTTTTCCACATCCGGAAATGCTGTCCCCGCCTCCCAACGGGAAACTGTGTGCCTGGTCACACACATCTTATCTGCCAGCTCTGACTGGGTCATTCCACACTGCTGCCGTGCAGTGGTTATCTTACTACCAATATTCATTTCTTCCGCTTCCTTTCTGCTTGTTGAGGTCAGTTTAGCAGATTAAGACTGCTCCCACAAGCAATTCCTCTGCACTTTTGTCACACAGCGTGTTACATTTGCAGGAATAAGGCGTTAAATCATGCTTGTTCCTCCACTTTAAACGACTTTTCAATAAATGGTTTTGCATCCATCTCCGGATAACAGGAGTTTTGCGTAATAATATCCAACAAATCATAACGTGAACGAATATCCTCTGCCGTTAACCCCAAATCATTCTGTATCTCCACTGCAAAGGGCAAATTGTCATCACAACAAC
>JAFXJR010000076.1 GCA_017532145.1 Lachnospiraceae bacterium
ACGCATCAGCATAGCTGCACACTCTGCTCTGGTTGCTTCTCCCTTTGGATCCATACGGAAGGAAGTCTTTGCTTCATCGTTAGGCTTACCGGTAATCATCTCTACTGCGGTTGCCCACTGCATATACTCCACTGCCCAGCCACTGACTGCCTTAACATCCGTGAAGCTGTTTAAATCCTTCTTGGCACTTACGTCATACTTGCATACATTTGCATACTCGTATAACATCTTGGCAATCTGCTCACGAGTAATATTCTGGTTGATACCAAAGCTTCCATCCCCTAAACCAGAGACAATCTTATTCTGGTATGCCCAGATGATTGCATCACTGTACCACTTACCTGCCGGCACATCACTAAACTGTGCTTTGTAGGCTACCTTTGGAGAATCTGCCATACGATAGAGTACGGTAGCAAACATGGACCTGCTCAGTGGACGGTCTGGCTGGAACTCGGTTGATGCACCAACTGCTCCCATAATATCCTTGTTATAAACATATTTTACACTTTGATGCTTCCAATTGCTATTCTGCTCTACATCAGTGAAAATCCAAGGCTTATCCTTTACTTCTACTTTAATCGTGTAGGCTGCGGATGCTACTGCACTGTTATTCATTCCAGATTTCACCGCAATCGCCTTAATGGTCATGGTCTTATCTACCGTAATCGCCTTGCTGTACTTGGCACTGCTGATAGTGGGTGTCTTTCCATCCGTGGTATAGTAGATGGTTGCTCCTGCGGTTGCACAGCTAAGAGTTACACTCTGTGCCTTATTATAGGTTCCTGCTTTTACCGAGAAGGCAGGAGTCTTTACTGTTTCCCTCACCGAATCAGGAGAATCAGGAAGCTGAATTACATAAGCAGCCTGTGCCACTGTACTGTTGTTCATGCCTTCTTTTACGGCAATCGCCTTAATGGTCATCGACTTATCCACCATAATTGCCTGACTATACTTTGTACTGCTGGTAGTAGGTTCCTTTCCATCGGTGGTATAGTAGATAGTTGCTCCCTCTGTTTCTGAAGTAAGGGTTACACTCTGTGCCTTATCATAGGTTCCTGCTGCTACAGAGAAAGCAGGTGTCTTTACCGTTTCTTTTTCTGCAGGAGCTTTCTCAATCACATAAGCTGCCTCTGCTACTGCACTGTTTTCCATACCTTCCTTTACCGCAATCGCCTTAATGGTCATGGATTCACTTACGGTAATCTCCTGAGTATATTCTGTACTGTCTGTAGTCGGTGCAGTGCCATTAGTAGTATAGTAGATGGTTGCTCCCTGAGTAGCAGAAGTAATGGCTACCTTTTGTACCTCCTTATAGGTTCCTGCCGGTACAGAGAAAGCAGGGGTTTCCACGGTTTGTTTTTCCTCCGGTTCTTCTTCTGTACTGATGGTATAAGTAACAGAGGCTACTTCACTGTTTTCCATTCCCTCTTTTACTGCAATTGCCTTAATGGTTGTAGTAGCATTTACCGGAATAGCTTCTGTATATTCTGTACTGGTTTCTGTAGGCTCTGTTCCATCAAGAGTATAATAGATGGTTGCTTCTGCTGTAGCCGTAGAAATCTCTACTGTCTGTGCCTCTGTATAGGTTCCTTCTTCTACAGAAAAGGTAGGGGTTGCTACGATAAGCTCAGAAAGAGTAGCTGTTGCTTCTGCCTCTGCACCTTCTCCTCCCCCATTAACTGCACGTACCTTAAAGGTATAGTCCCTTCCACCTGCAAGGTCTGCAAAAACATGGTCTGTACTGCTGTCTGCGTCCACCCAGTTAGTACCATTGTCGCTGGAAACCTGATATTTATCTACAATTCCCGGTACTGCTGTCCAGTTCAGGGTCACCTGACCACCTTCTACTGTAGCAGTAAAGCCTTCGGGAGCAGGCAGATTTTTAGCTTCTTCTGCTTCCAACAGCTCCGTTACCGCTCTGGTGTAATTATTCATTTCTGTTTGACTCATTACCTCATCAGTAATGGTCACATAAGCAATATGTCCATTGTAAGCCAGTGCTATTCCATTAGAGGTTTTATCTGCACCTATGGTAAGTACTCCCAGATTAGCAGGTCTGGTCATAAAACCATTCCATCTTGAATCATTCCAACCAGTCTGATTATTTCCATTCCAGGAATTGACAACATTTGATGTTGCGATTCCATGGACACCATTAGAAAGACCAAAAGTACTCCAAATATCAGCAGCAGTTGAACCATTACCAAAGCTTCCTCTTAATCCGTTCTTTGAAGAATCCCAACGAAACTGTGCTGCTTCCTGGAAAAAGGCAAAGCCTGTAGTTTCACCCAGATTACTGCTTACACCGGTAGGCATGTTTACACCCTTTTGTTTTAAAATCAGAAGACTCTTTCTTCCGGTAGCTTCATCCGGCTTATAAGAAATAATCACACTTCCTGCAGTAAGATCCTTTACCTTTGCCAAATCCTCTTCTGTACCTTCAATCATTCTGTTTCCATTGAAATAAGTATATTCTCCTTCTTCTCCGGCTACAAAATCGTAATGAAGCTGCCCTTCCTCTGCGTGCTTTTGCACCGCTTCCACACCGGTAGGATAGCTGTCCTGCAAAGGAGCAGACTCAGGAATATCAATTCCGCCTGTAGTAGTTACCTTATACCAATACTGTGTTCCTGCCGGAGCATCTTCATCAATATAACTGTACACCTTCTTTCCTTCTGCTGCAGAAATACTATTTACCGGTGTATATTCTCCATCCTCTCCTGTAGTACTCCTTAAAATACTATACGCTGTTACTCCCTCTAAGGAACTAATCCTGATATGGTTAGAGCTATATCTTGCCTCTACAGAAAAATTAGCAGTTTGTGCATTCTCATAAGCAGCAATCTTTTCTGCTAAAGTATTCACCAATACCTGCAACTCCTGATAGGTAACATCTGCTTCTTTATCTTCTGCTGCCTCTATAGCTGTCTGCAGCTCTTTGGTTTCATAACGAGCCGCTATCAGCTTATTGGATTCCTTCAATCCCTTTGCCTGCTGCAGCTTAGCTGCCAGCTCTTCCTCCAGCTGTGCCAATCCTTCATAAACCCAGATAGCATCACCCAGATTTTTGCAAACCTCAAGGATAGCAGCCTGCTCAGCATCTGCTTCCAGTGCATTGGCTGCATCCAGGCTTGACTTTAAAGCCACTGCCTCTGCTCTGGTACCTGCCAACCCACCTTCATCATAGAGGGTCTGTGCCTGTTGTTTTCTTTCTTCTAACAGTCCCTGAAATCCATTTTCGGCTTCACCGCTAAAATCCCAGTAGACTCCTTCTTTGTTAAATACGTCTACTACTGCTACTAACTGCTCATGGGTAGATACCACATAGGGCGTAGCCACCGAACCAATACCGGAGGTAAAGGCAAATTCATACTTGTCATTAGTAATCTCTTCAATAGCAATTCCATCGTAGAGAATATCGTACTGGTTGTCTCTCTCCTCCCAAAGGAAGCCAATTTTTCCATCTGCCTGCAGAGTCATGGTAGAATAAGCACTGACATGCTCCTGAACCAAATATCTATTCTCCCCGATATTCCAGTTTGCCACATATCCGGCAGAATTTACGTCTGCCTCTCCCAGCTCTTTATAGAAAATACTTACACCTACTCTGCTGCCATTATTAATAGTCGGCAGGGACTGAAGTGCCAGATAGCCATATTCTTCGGTCTCTTTATTCTTTACATAGGTAATATAAAGCTCACCATTAGTACTATTGCCTGCACCATAAGATACTACTTGCTGAGTATCCCAGGTTCCTGTGGCATAGGTATCGTCTGTCTCATTATAGGTAAAGACATTAACGGTACGTCCTGCACCCCTTCTGCTGGTAATAATCACGTTACCATTGGGAAGTTCTTCTATCTTAGCCTCATCTGCACCAGTAATGGCAGGACCATTTCCCAGCAGCTTCCAGTTTGTTCCAAAATCATCCGAATAGAAGACATAGTTGCAGTTACCAGAAATACCATTACCCTTTCCAAGAATTGCACTATAGATTCTGTAACTGCTTCCCTCCTTTATGTATCTGGACTGCATAATTCTGCCGGAAGCAAAGAAAAAGTCAGTTAACCCATTAATTTGATTATAAATTTGAGTATGAATCTCTCTAGGAGCTCCAAAATTCTTTCCTCCGTCTGTAGAAAGCATTGAGGAAGCCGAAGGTGTTCCACCATCTGCATAACCATAGCTTCCGCTAACGCATAGCAACAGCACCTTGTCTGTTTCCCTGTCGGCTACCAGAGCAGTATCACCAAAGCCAATCGCCAGTTCACTGGCAGAAACGGGAGGGCGGCTGTACTTACTGGTTAAATTAATACTGTCTCCCCAGTTGGCACCATTATCCTCAGAGATTTTCAATAACAAATCAATCTGGTGTCCATGAGGATGCCCGGACCAGTTTGTACCAATATCCCAATGGGAGCCATATCTTAAATCAGTAATTGCCAATAAGTCTCCATTGTTTGCTGTAGTAATGGCAGGAATACGATAATGAGCCTCTCTTGCCAAAGTCATCCACAGCATCTGCTTACCATCCTGTCCCTCCATCAGATTGGTATCTTCTGCAATACACCACCAGTCACTGTTGGGATTATTACCATCTGTGCTGTCACTGAATTTCACATAGGTTCTGTCCCCTGTACCCTCCTCGGTAGTCATATACTTTCCTGTTTCTGCAGACTTAATTGCCACATAACACTTATCGTCCTCTACCTTTTTTACCTCCAGGATATAGCCGCCTCCCTGGTTGGCTACTGTTTTATCTGTTACTACATAGTCTCCCGGATGGTCCTCTTCCGTTGTCATAGCTGTTCCCTTTACTGCCTGAAAGGTCTTTTGGTTACGCATATAATACCGACCGTCCTGACCTTCCACTGGTGTAAATCTCCAATTATACTTTCTGGAGTATTCACTCTTATAATTTGCATCATACTTCAACCAGCCTGCTGATTCACCTCCATTGTCGAACATCACCTTCTCATATTGATCCAGTTCATTCCCTTCTGCATCATAGGCATCCCAGATCATATAAAGCTTACCGGAATCCAGCTCCATATTTTCTCCTGCCGTATTGGCAGCCTGAGCCTGTCCTCCAACTAGAAGTACCGCTGCCATTCCTGCCAGAACAGTACTCCACCGTTTCATTTTCCTCATCCTTTCTCTCCTTTCTGTTTCTAAAGATTTGTTTAAAAATCATGTCCTCCACATGATTTTATTGGTACTTTTTACTATAGCATTTCATCTATACTTTTTCAATATTTTACTACAAAGTGTTCCCTTACCTTTTACCAATAGGCTGAATTTATTTATTCTCTCCACCTCTGCAGCAGAGTGTGTGCTTAGTACCTGGCGTATTTGAAGTAAGGGAGCTTCCTTGATTCGGCTAAACAACAAAAAGCCTGCCAACGGCTTTTACCCTGTCGGCAGACTTTTTGTTGTTTTTCTTATTGGTACTTTCTGGTCAAACTGCTGTCACCTTTTCCCAATGCCTTATTCTTGATACTTGTTGGCAAAACGCATCAGCATAGCTGCACACTCTGCTCTGGTTGCTTCTCCCTTTGGATCCATACGGAAGGAAGTCTTTGCTTCATCGTTAGGCTTACCGGTAATCATCTCTACTGCGGTTGCCCACTGCATA
>JAFXJR010000077.1 GCA_017532145.1 Lachnospiraceae bacterium
ATCTACCGTCTTTGCAGTAGGGGTAATAATATCGATCAGTCTTTTATGAGTTCTCTGCTCGAATTGTTCTCTGGAATCCTTGTACTTGTGTACTGCCCTTAGGATGGTCACTACTTCCTTCTTTGTAGGAAGAGGTACTGGTCCACTCACCTGGGATCCATTTTTCTTCACTGTTTCGATAATTTTTTTAGCAGATGCATCTACCAAGTGATGATCATAAGCTTTTAATGTAATTCTCATTACCTGATTTGCCATAAAAAAAGTCGCCTCCTTTTCGCACTTTTCAATAGTACGACAAGCGGTGACTGTACACTCTCCCGTGTGTGTCCTGATTTTTCTCCTGATTGCTTGACAGCTTCTGTTTTGTGATTTTTGCCTTCCCTTCAGAGTCCTTATTTAATGTCTCTGTATCGGGGGTTTCACTTTGCAGTTTCTGCTCTTCTCTCAGTCACCTATACTGTACGGTTTTGCCTTACAGTATGTCATCTGCAATAGATGGCTCTGCATATTGAACCGCCAGATGGTATCAGGTAATTGACTTGCAACTTTTACACATCGTTTTATTGTCTGTACAGTGACTTGTCGTCAGTTTCTTCAGCCGTTTTTGCCGGCTCTCGACATTCGCTCCACGGAAAACCTGCCTGATAGGCAGCAACCTCTCGCTTCACAGCTATCATGCCACAGCGTCTATCAGTATAACTTATAGAAAAAAGAATTGCAAGTGTTTTTTTTATTTTTTTCTGCATTTCTTCTATTATAGCCAGAGAGGAAGGAGGCAAAACTTATACTCTGCCTCATCCAGTCAAGTCTCCTGTCTCTGCCAGGTAATGTTCATCACTTATTACACTTGGTGTACTTGAAACAGGAGACTTCCCTGATTCGGCTAAATATCTGATTTCCCCCACCGCAGCATAACCTTCTTCTGTCTTATTTCAGATTCTCCTTATACCAGTCAATCGCCAGTGCGATTCCTCTGGAAAAATCATATTCCGGATGATAACCTAAAAGTTCTCTGGCTCTGGTAATATCCGCATTGGAATCCCGAATGTCTCCCTGTCTGGGCGGTCCAAAATTTGGCTCTACCTGAAGTGCTAATGCCCTGCACAGGTCATGGTACACATCAATTAAATACTCTCTCCCTCCGGCTCCGATATTAAAAGCCTTTCCTGCTGCCTCACTGGAAGCCAGACAGGCTTTTAAATTGGCCTCAATTACATTGTCAATATAGGTAAAGTCCCTGGACTGTCTGCCATCTCCATTAATCGTAGGTGTCTCTCCATTTAACAGCATCCGAATAAATTTGGGAATCACTGCCGCATAGGCCCCATCCGGATTTTGTCTTCTGCCAAACACATTAAAGTACCGCAGTCCATAGGTATCCAATCCATACAACTGATGATACAGTCTGCCGTATTCCTCATCCACCTTTTTCGTTAAGGCATAGGGAGACAATACATTACCCTCTACTCCTTCCTTTTTGGGAAGCTGAGGGTGGTCTCCATAGACGGAGGAGCTGGAAGCATAAACGAACTTCTTTACCCCATTTTGTCTGCTGGCCTCCATCATATTCAGTGTACCTCTGATATTGATTTCTTCATATAAAAGAGGCATCTCTATACTTCGCGGCACACTGCCCCAGGCTGCCTGATTCAGCACATAGTCCACACCCTCTGTGGTGTTCAGACAGGTGTCCAAATCCCGAATATCTCCTTCGATAAAAGTAAAGGCTTCATGTGTAATAAAAGGCTCAATATTCTCATATTTACCGGTGGACAGATTATCCAGACATCTTACCCTGTAGCCCATCTCTAAAAGAGCTTCACAAAGATTAGATCCAATAAAGCCTGCCCCTCCTGTAACCAAAAATATACTGTCCTTGTCAAATGTTAATTCTTGATATCCCATCTTCTTTTTCCTTTCTTTTTTATGTTATATCAGATTTGTAGCATTACCTGTTTACTTAATCATATAACTATTAATGTGAACATACTATATTTTTTGGCAGGAATCAACCCAAAACGACAAAGTGACTATGCTAAAGCCCTCTGCATAGAATTTTTGTAGCTATTCAGTACCTTCTCTGTTACGAATTTTTATACAATTGGGCATACCGGCCACCGGCAGCCAGCAGCTCCTTATGGGTTCCCCGCTCTATAATCCTTCCCTTTTCCAGTACGATAATGGCATCTGCCTTGCGGACAGTAGACAGCCTGTGGGCAATAACAAAAGTAGTCCTATCTTCCATTAAGGCATCCATTCCCTCCTCAATATGGTGTTCTGTCCTGGTATCCACCGAGCTTGTTGCCTCATCCAGAATCAGAATAGGTGCTTTGGATATAGCAGCACGGGCAATATTTAACAGCTGTCTCTGTCCTTGAGAAAGATTGGCTCCATCATGCTCCAAAACGGTATCATAGCCATTTTCCAGCTGTTCAATAAAGGAGTGGGCAGAGGCAATTTTAGCAGCCTCCACTACCTCCTCATCGGTAGCCTCCAGCCGTCCATAGCGAATATTTTCCCTTACCGTTCCGGTAAACAGGTGAGTATCCTGTAAAACCATAGCAATATTGGTACGCAGCAGGGAACGAGGGATTTTTTCAATAGGAATACCGTCTATTGTAATGGTTCCCTCCTGAATCTCATAAAAGCGGGAAAGAAGATTGGTCACTGTGGTTTTTCCCGCACCGGTAGAGCCTACAAAAGCAATCTTCTGTCCGGGTCGGGCAAAGAGAGAAAGCTGATGCAGCACCGTTACCTCCGGAGTATAGCCAAAATTTACCTGGTCTAAAACAATTTCTCCCTTTAGCTTCTCCACAGAAACTGTTTGTGTATCGGGCTGTTCTGACTCTGCATCCAATACTTCAAATACCCTCTCCGCTCCTGCAAGGGCAGAAAATACCGTGTTTAACTGCATGGAAACCTCGTTAATGGGACGGTTAAACTGACGGGTATAATTTAAGGATATGGTCAGACCTCCCACATCAAATCTATCCATTGCTACCATCACACCACCCACACAGGCTACCACGGCATAGACCATGTTGCAAAGCTGATGTGTTACTGGTCCCATAATCCCTGAGCGAAACTGAGCTTCCTCCTGGGACTGACACAGCCTTTTATTCAGATAAGCAAATTCATCCCTTAGCTGCTCCTCATGGTTAAACACCCTTACCACCTTCTGTCCGGAAATCATTTCTTCTGTAAACCCATTCAGCATTCCCAGATTCTTCTGCTGTCGGGCATAGGACTTTCGCCCATTCTTCATAATCATCTTACTAATCATCGTTAACAGGGGAGTGGCAATCACAGTAATTCCTCCCAAAATAGGGTTAGTATAGACCATAAGCAGTATGGTTCCCACAATAGTCAATGCACCGGACACAATCTGAATCAACGTATTATTCAGCATCTCACCCACTGTATCTACGTCATTGGTAAACCGGGACATTACATCCCCTGTAGAATGTGTATCAAAATATCGTACTGGCAGCTCCTGCAGCTTGGAAAACAGCTCCGACCGCATCCTGACCAAAGTCTGTTGGGAGGCCTTTAGCATCAGCCTTTGCTGCAGCCACTGTGTCAGCACAGAAATTCCATAGATAACAGCCAACACTATCAGCTGCCCCGTCATTCCTATACCTTCCCCTTCCCCACTGACAAATCCATTAATCAAAGGACGAAGCAGATAGCCTGCTCCCAAAGCCGAAACGGTATGGAGTAAGGAGCAAAAAAGTGCTGCCAGAATCAGCCCTCTTTCCAAAGTCATATACTTGACCAGACGCAGAACGGAACTACGAAAGCTTTTGGGCTTGCCCGAAGCACTAAGAGCCTGGCTGCGGCCTCTGCCCGGACCAATTTCTATCTGTTTTTCTTCTGCCAGTTTTTTCGTTTTACTGTACTTTTCCTCTATTCTTGCCGCCCGTGCTTCATTCATCCTTCTGCTCCTCCTCTCTGTCCTTTTGAGAATCATAAATTTCCTGATAGGTGGTACAGTTATTCAACAGCTCCTTATGAGTCCCAAAGGCTGCCACTGCTCCCTGCTCCAAAACCAAAATCTTATCCGCATCCATCACAGAAGAAATCCGCTGGGCAATCACCAGCTTCGTCATCCCTGACAGTTCTTCCCTGAAAGCACGACGGATACTGGCATCTGTAGCCGTATCCACTGCACTGGTGGAATCATCCAAAATCAAAATCTTAGGCTTCTTTAATAATGCTCTGGCAATACACAGCCTCTGCCTCTGTCCTCCGGAAAGATTCTTTCCTCCCTGTCCAATCTCTGTGTGATATCCCTCTGGAAAAGTACGGATAAATCCATCTGCCTGTGCAATCTGACAGACAGCTACCATCTCTTCCTCCGTTACCTCCTCCCTGCCCCAACGTAAATTTTCTGCGATAGTGCCGGAAAAAAGAGTATTTTTTTGTAGCACTACTGCCACATTTTCTCGCAGCTCATAAAGAGATAGCTCTGCTACATTTACTCCATCCACATAGACTGCCCCTTCGTCAGGGTCATAAAGACGGGGAATCAAAGAAGCCAGAGTAGTCTTTCCCGAACCGGTGGAGCCAATAATCCCTATGGTACTGCCTGCTTCTATTGTCAGATTAATTCTATCCAGAACCGGCAACCGGCTATCCTTAAAATAACGGAAGCTTACATTACGAAATTCAATGGATCCTGATTGAAGCTTCTTTTCTTTGGCATCAGCTTTTTCATCACTGATTTCCGGTATGGTGTCCAGTACCTCACAAACCCTTTGATGGGAGACTGCTGCACGAGTGCCTTGTAAAAAGATATTCGCCAGAAAATTTAATGCCGTCAATGCCTGAGACAGATAGGTAATAAAGGCAGCCAGCGTTCCTGCTTCCATACTGCCCACCATAATCTGCCTTCCTGCCAGCCATACCACCAGCAACGTAGTTAAATTGACAGCCAATGCCGAAACCGGCTGCATTAAAATCATTATTTTTAAAGCAAAAATCGTTTTTTCCATCAGCCTATGGTTAATCACTTGAAACTTATCCTTTTCATATTCCTCCCGGACAAAGGATTTAATCACTTTCTGATTCATAATGGCTTCCCCGATACCAGTATTCATCCTGTCCAGCTGCTTTTGCATTCTGGTATATCTGGGAGAGGCAGTCTTTATCATCAGAAAAATTGCCAGTGCAAGAACAGGTACTACCACTAAAATTACCCAGGCTGTACCCGGATTCATCGTAAAGGACATCACCAACGCTCCCATCAGCATCACCGGGCTGCGGAAAAATCCCCGTAGCAGAGACTGGGTAAAGCTTTGAATCTGGGTAAGGTCGTTAGTCACCCGGGTAATCAGTGATCCGGTGGAAAAACGGTCAATATCACCAAAGGAAAAGGTCTGGATTTTATCAAATACCTCCTGACGCACTCCTGCTGCCATTCTGGACGAGCCTCTCACCGCAAAAAAAGCCCCCAATACCCCTGTAATCAACATTCCTACAGCAATTACCAGCATCAGAATACCTTTCTCCAAAATATAGTCAATATCACCGTTAGCTGCTCCTTTGTTAATAATATCTGCATTGATAAAAGGCAGAAGAAACTCTCCTGCCCCCTCCAGCATCATAAACAATGGCCCTAGCAAGAAACAATACCAGTTTTTTCCAATATATTTCTTATATTTTTTCATGATTAAAATCCTTTCATTTCTGAATATCCCTTACCGGAAAACTACCTGTGAACAGTATTCCTGCCACAATCTTCGCAGGCAAAAACCTATGATAAGCTAAATGACACTGAAGGATAAGTCCCACAGTGTCGAAGATAAATAGAACCGTATTTTGTCATTATTCCGTAGGTCTGCACTCTACCGAATACTCCTTTCTTCCTTGGCAAATTCAGATAATTATTTATACTCCTCCATATGCCTTTTCCCATATTGGTAAGAAAATTGAAAATTCAGACACTCAGACATCCTTGCTTCACACAATGTACAACACCAAATTCGCTTCCAAAAAAACGGATAACCTTATCCCACCAGGTATCTTTTCGTTCAGTCACTTTGAACCCAACACCATTATCTCCGCTATAAAAGACTTTGTAGCCTTCCGGATGATAGCCTTCCAATGTACTTATCGAATCACCTAAGATGGAAAACCGCTTTTTATCATATTTATTATTGCTTCGCCATGAATAAAATTCTGATTCTAACGTTATAGATTCTTTAAATTGGTTTAAATATGTATTGATATTTTGACAACTTTGCCTGCACATATCATATCCTCATCTTTATGTTATGATGTTGGGGTCAAAAGCATTTGACCCCTTGATGCTTACGGATTTCTTCGCGTTTCACGCTCACGAAATCCTAAAAGATTCAAAATCCGCACATTTTTCTGCGAAAAATGGCTACTTTCTCATGTTTTGTGAATCCCAAGGTCATCTATTTTCATGCAAGCAAGAAAATAGATGACCTTTTGACCCTAGCATCATGTTATTATCATCTATCTTCCCCTTTGCCCTAACTCCAAATTGCCATAATCAGTGTGCCAATACATAACAATCCCAGACCTGCTGCTGCCCTTCCTGACAGCTGCTCCTTTAAAAAAATTCGGGAAAAAAGAATAGTCAACAAAATACTCATTTTATCTATTGGTATTACTACGCTTAAATCTCCATTTTTTACCGCATAATAATAGCAAAGCCAGGAAGCTCCTGTAGTCACTCCTGACAGACCGATAAACAACAGTTCCTTTTTAGAAATATCTGTCAGATACCTTGTTTCTCCTCTGGCAAACACAATGCCCCATGACATTAACAAAATAACAAAGGTACGAATGGCCGTAGCCAGATTGGATTCCACACCGGAGATACCTGCCTTTGCCAAAACAGAGGTTAAGGCTGCAAATACCGCTGAAAGGATGGCATATACCATCCATCCAGAATACTTTATCTCCTGCTTTCCTGCCTTTTTTTCAATCATCAGATAAGTACCGATTCCAATCAATACTGTTCCTCCCAGCTTGACCGCCAGATGGTTGGTTTCCCCAAAAAACAGGATGGCAAGCAGTACAGAAAGCACTGTACTGGATTTGTCAATGGGAGCAACCTTATTCACATCCCCCAAGGACAATGCCTTGAAATAACAAATCCAGGAGACTCCTGTCGCCAGACCGGAAAGAATAAGAAAGAACCAGGCTTTGCCTTCTATGTACCAAATCGTAGCCTGTGAATCTACAATACATACCATAAAAAAGGAAAATACCAGCACTACTATGGTGCGGAGAGCAGTAACCACATCTGAATTTGTTTTTTCTATTCCCCATTTTGCTAAAATCGCAGTCAACCCGGCAAAAATCGCTGAAAAAATTGCACTTATCATCCACATTATATCACCTTTTACTACTTCTGAAAAGCGGGCAGAATTCCAATATCCTACCCGCTTTCAGCTTCACTTCCTTTTCCTTCTATCTGTTCTATGGAAGCAGTGCTGCTTCCAAAT
Source organism: Lachnospiraceae bacterium (assembly GCA_017532145.1). Classification (GTDB taxonomy): domain Bacteria; phylum Bacillota; class Clostridia; order Lachnospirales; family Lachnospiraceae; genus Kineothrix. The sequence goes on from JAFXJR010000077.1 coordinate 7,482, forward strand.
CGGAGAGCATAGTATCCAGAGCCTGTATACCTCCGGTAGAAGTATACCATACATTGGCATGCTCAATAAAGTAGACAATATTTCCGTTTTTATAAACATCCAGTTCCTTTACCAAATCATTTTCAATTACTTCCTTTGCACCTAAAACTCCCTCTTCAGCAGCACCTGTTGCAGTACTTCTGTCCAATACAAACAAATACTCCGGATTCAAGCTGATAATGGTTTCCCAGGAAGCATCCTCTCCATGGGCTGCCTTATCTATCTCACCTACTGTTTCTCCCAGATTATTACCACCCATTTCTTTTGCAATAATATTCAGCTGACTTTCTGTATCCATCAGACTCATGGCATTATTATTATACATACCAAGCAAAACATTTTTACCACTAATTACATTTTTCAATGCATCAATTCTTGCCTGAAATCCTGTCATCTTGGCATCAATTTCTGATTCCCTACCAAAGATAGAAGCAATTGTCTTGGCATTATCCTGCGTACTCTGTACCACTCCCTTTTCGTAATCCACACCCAGACATACTACAGGAGCAATCACACTAAGGTTATCATATTCCTTGCTCAAACGACCGCCAATAAAAATAATCTCCGGCTCACAGGCAGCCACCTGCTCCAGATCTGCCGTCTTTACCGAACCCAGATTAGCAATTTTTCCGGCAGAATCATCTGGATTATACTGAGTCAGATACTCAATCGTTACCTTTGCACTTCCCACAATCCTGTCTCCCAGTCCCAAAGAATCCAGAATATCTAAAGCAGGCATATCAAGTACTGCGACTCTTTGAGGATCATAGGGTACCTCCAGATCAGCCAGCTCTTTGTTCCCATTCAGGGACTGAATAGTAATGGTAGAGGGTTTACTTTCCTCACTGGATGCAGAGGTTTCTGCAGAAGAAGCTGCTTGCTCAACAGAAGCTGCCTCTGCCGTATTGTCTGCTGCCGCCTTTACAGAGGTTTTTGTACTGCCGGCTGCAGAAGCCTGAGTCCCGCCTGCAGCAGAAGCTGAGCCTCCCCCTGAGTTACC
>JAFXJR010000078.1 GCA_017532145.1 Lachnospiraceae bacterium
ATGACTGGCATATAGTATGGAGATAAAGAAAAATCAAGAAAGTAGTCAGGATAAGGGTAAGCAGACTGGGAAAATGGCTGGTGTATAGTGCTGGGATGCAGGGAAAATCAGGAAAGTAGTTAGGATAAAAGTAAGCAGGATGATGGTAAGCGGGCAAGGAGAATGTCTGGTATATAGTACTGGTATATGCAGACAAGAAGGAGGGAACAGATGGCAGGAGTGCAGATGGGAGATTTATAGTTAGAAAAAACGATAATACAGGGAGGAATGGGCATTGGTATTAGTCGAAGCTCTCTGGCTGGTGCAGTGGCCAGAGAAGGAGGAATGGGTGTGATATCCGGTGTATAGCTGGGATATGACGATCCTGGCTTCCCTAAGAATCCGGCTGCAGCAAACATACAGGCTTTTCCCTCACAAATACAGAGAGCCAAAGAGATTTCTGAAGGTAGAGGTATGATAGGGGTCAATCTAATGTGTGCCATCCAGCAGTATGAGGAGCATGTCAGGGCAGCGGCAGAGGCAGGAGCAGATGCCATTATCTCCGGAGTAGGACTGCCAGTCAGTCTGCCAGAATATTAAAGGGGACGAAAGCAAAGATAGCACCTATTGTTTCTTCAAAGAAGGCAGCGGAGCTTTTATTGAAGCAGTGGGATAAAAAATACCAGAGAACGGCAGATTTTATCGTGGTGGAAGGACCGGAGGCAGGAGGGCATCTGGGATTTGCCGGAAAGGAACTAGCGGACTCCCGACAGGTAAAGCTGGACTTTACCGAAAATGTAAGAGCTACTCTCCAGATGAAACAGCAGTATGAAGAAAAGTATGGAAGGAAAATTCCCGTATTTGTGGCAGGAGGCATCTTTATCAAAGAGGATGTGCAGGAGGTATTAGCCTTGGGAGCAGACGGAGTACAGGTAGCTACCCATTTTGTAGCCACCCAGGAATGTGATGCTCATGAAGCCTGTAAACAAGCCTATGTAAATGCGAAGGAGGAGGATTTGGTGATTATGGAAAGCCCGGTAGGTATGCCGGCCAGAGCCATACGCAATCCTTTTGTGGAGCAGATGATGGAAGGGGCAGAAAAGATTACCTTCTGCTATAAATGTATCAAGGGCTGTCACCCGGGTAAGCCGAAATACTGTATTCAGTTAAGGAAGATATAGAGAATGGACTGATTTTTTCAGGAACTCAGGTGGGAAGGATTGAGCGGATGCAGACGGTAAAGGAAGGGATGGAGGAGTTGGTGCCGTAGAGGGGGAAGGGAAGATTTGGTCATGGATGGATTCGTTTAGTACAGACCAGACTGAAAGAGTAAGAAGAAATAAAAAGTATAGAAGAATGATTTAGATTACCATTTATTCCTAAACTGTTCTGAGAAATCATGACAGGGCATAGCTGCCAGTAGGAGCGAATGGTAATTGTTTCTTTTACTGTTTTATATCAATTATTCGTAACTGTTCAGTACCTTCACCGTTACGATGCAAAAATCCATGAAAATCGCCTATGGCGATGGGATTTTTGCTCGCTACAACTACATTTTTGTACGGTCTGCACAGCAAGTGTGCAGACCTGCTGAATAGTTATAATTATTCATAATAACGTTTTTAAATTGATATAAAACAGAAATTGTGCTATGCTGTTTATAACACAAGAAACAGAAAAACAGAAGAAAGGAGGAGAGAACCAAGATGAGCAATATAAGCTACCACAATAAGGATATCGTCTCTAAGATACTGGGAGAAAATCTGAAGAATAAATCCCTACAGGTATACGGTATTCACCTACCAAAAATTGTAGATATAAGACCCACCAATCTACCAGTGGTTAGTGCCAATGAATTGCGGATGGACAATCGGTTTTTATTGGAAGATGGTACATTAGCGATTATTGACTATGAAAGTACTTATGTGGAGAAGAATAAGCTAAAGTATTTAGAGTATGTACTTCGGGTTTTACTTAAGTCTCCGGAGCAGACCAGGATTCAAATCGTGGTTATCTATACTGCGGATGTAGAGCCGGAGCAGACGACACCAAGATTAGAAGCCGGATGCTTACAGATGGAGATTCAGCAGGGCTTTCTTTCCCAATTAGATACGGAAGCCTTAAAGGTGAATATAGAACGGAAAATCAGAAAAAATGAGGCTTTGACCGAGGAGGAAGCCATGCAGTTTATCGTCTTGCCTTTGTCGGTAAAGGGAAGGGAGTTAAAAAGTCAGTTACTGTTGGAGATGATAGAATTGGCAGAGCAGGTATCGGATCAGGAAATGCAGAGATTTTTACTGTCCGGCATTCTGGTATTTAGTGATAAGATTATCGATGACAGTAACAGAGAAAGAATAGAGAGGAGTCTGCGTATGACACAGATAGGAAAAGCGATTTTTGAAGATGGACTTAGACAAGGAATTGAGCAG
>JAFXJR010000009.1 GCA_017532145.1 Lachnospiraceae bacterium
AACAGTGCCGGTGGCAGGTGCCATGACAACGCCAGATGCGAAAGTATGTGGGCAAGATTCAAAGAGGAATTGCTCTATGGACGTTATGATACCACTACCATGACAGTGGAGCAGTTAAAAACTCTTATCTGGAGATATTTCATCAGCTACTGGAATAACCGTCGGATCTGCTCTGCTAACGGTGGGCTACCTCCGATGGTTAAACGGCAGCAATACTATGCTTCGCTACAGGAGGCAGCATAAGGTCGAACATTCTTGAGAAAAAAGTGTAAACCAATATTGACAATATCAAACAAATGGTTTGAGGTATGGTTGAAAGATTATAAGACTAATAAAGTCAAAAAGACCACCATGCAGAATTATCAGACACTTTATGATAACCATATCAGAGAAAACCTGGGCAAACGTGTCTTAGCACAGATAAAGCCTATACATATCCAAAAACTTTATAATGACTTTATCGAAAGCGGTTACTCTACAACGTCTTTGCAAACACTACATGCTTTGTTGCATAACATTCTTGATATTGCGGTATGTAATGATTTAATCGTTAAGAACCCATGTATGGGAACTGTCAGACCTACCATAGAAGAAAAAGACAAGAGGGTGTTATCTGCCGAAGAACAGACTAATTTGCTTAGTTTTATCAGACAAACAGAATGGCAGTTTTGTGAACCTGTCATTACCACCATGTTAGGTACTGGGGTTCGTGTCGGTGAGGTGTTGGGATTGAAATGGGAAGATGTTGATTTTGATAACAATACCATAACCATTAACCGAACCCTTGTGTATATCAAAGACAAGAAAACTGGAAAGTTTGGTTTTGAAGAACAAGCACCTAAGACCAAGAACTCCAAGAGAACCATACCTTTGCATATCAATGTGGCTAAGGCATTGAAACGTCAAAGGCTTAATCAGAATTACATGAAACTTCATGGTAATTGGCAACCTCATGAGGGGTTTGAAACTCTTGTATTTACAGGAAGTAAAGGTCAGCCACAACAGACCGCTTCTATTCAGAATATACTTAATCGTATTGTTAAATCTATCAATGATGAAGAAGCAGACAAGGCAATCAAAGAAAACCGAACTCCTGTAATCATGGAACACTTGTACCCTCATGCATTACGTCATAGTTTTGCTACAAGGTGTTTTGAAGCAGATATACCGCCAAAAACAGTACAGATGTTGTTAGGTCATGCAAATATACAGATTACGCTTAATTTATACACCCATGTATCAGCGGAAAAGAAACTTCAAGATATGCAAAAACTTGATAAGATATTTGCTAATGTAGTATAATGATTTACAGGCTGACACTCTAAACAGTATCAGCCTGTTTTCTCTTACTTTTGAAATAATTTTTGTGTAAAAGTTGTGTACTTAAACTTTATAAAGTACCACGAAGCCAGTATTTACAAGGGTTTGAGAAAGTTTTACTAATTATATTATATAAAAATATAGCTAAAATAATCAAAGTTATACTTATATCGCTTGAAATCATCATCCATCTTCACTATCTCTTCATCCTTTTACCACTTCGCCAATACAGTATATCATTCTTTTAGTGGATGAGAAATAAAATCTCACACAGAACAGAAAACTTGTTCTGAAAAAGCTACCATTCACACATCAGCCAGATGACCTGTAAATGGTAACGGGCATCGCCTGAATTTATATGTTCTCTCTCCCCCCGCAGCAGAGTGCGTGGTGTCATGTGAAAAATAACCTGAAAAAATCTGACTTCACCTATGGAGAGATAAGACACATCCATAGAATTTATGCAAGTAATTGAAGATAGACACTTTTTATTCCTTGTGGTAGAATGTTTCCATCAGACAAAGAAAGGATGAGAGAGAGATAGATATGTCCGAACTGAATAATTTCCGCTATACATTAGATTTTATTATTATGCCCCAAAATGCTACTCCTCAGTTTATCCAGGAGTGTATAAGCAGAAAAGAAAAAAAAATCTGTGAGTTTTTTAATCACTACTATAATACAATAAATCACCTTCACTTTGCCAATCATCCCAAAACCTTCCACGAAGAAGAATTTACCGTTACCAATACAGCAGTTTCCAATACCCGATTCATCCTTTATATTACCCTTCCCGATGAGCATGAGGGTTCTTTGATGTATTGCACAGCCTATGCTTTTTCTTATGAAAGAAACTTTATGGGTATCAAAAATATCAAATTTTTTACTATTGAAAAAAGTGATATGGGTACTCGCTGTATCGGTACCATAGAAGATGGAAGTCATATGAATTTAGGACTTCCTACTGGTACTGTTGAAGGAGATATTGCTGCCATTGCAAACATTAATTTCTAATGTAACTGTTCAGTATGTCACAGTTATCATCATTACAACTATATTTTCATACGGTCAGTACAGCAAGTGTGCAGACCTGCTGAATAGTTACTTTCCCATATCAATTTTTCTACTTGCCATCCTGCCTGTACCATGTAAAATAAAAGGGTAAGCAATTTTTTTAAGACCATGATTATCCATGGAGAAAGGAACATATTTATGGAAAAAATAACAAGCTTTACCATCGACCACATAAAGCTGCAGCCCGGTGTCTACGTTTCCCGTAAAGACCCTGTAGGCAACACAATCATTACTACCTTCGATTTACGGATGACCTCTCCCAATGAGGAGCCGGTAATGAATACGGCAGAAATGCACACTATTGAGCATCTGGCTGCTACCTTCCTGCGAAACCATCCTGAGTATAAGAATAAAACCATCTATTTTGGTCCCATGGGATGCCGTACCGGTTTCTATCTGCTGCTGGCAGGAGACTTTTCCTCCAGAGATATTCTGCCTCTTATGGTGGAAATGTATGAGTTTGTCCGGGATTTTGAGGGAGAAGTACCTGGTGCCAGTGCCAAAGACTGCGGCAATTATCAGGATATGAACCTGAATATGGCAAAATATCTGGCAAAAAAATATTTAGACCAGGTTCTGTACTCTATTGATGACAGTCGTCTGGTTTATCCGGAATAGGCAACTACCCCACAAACGAAAGGATTTCATTGATGAAAAAAATAGGTATTATCGGTGCCATGGAGCTGGAAGTAGAAACCTTAAAAAGCCGCCTGACCGTAAAAAACATGATAAAAAAAGCCAATATGGAATTTTATGAAGGTATCTTAGAGGGTACCTCTGTAGTCATAGTTAGAAGTGGTGTGGGAAAGGTAAATGCAGGTATCTGTGTTCAAATTCTGGCTGACTTATTTGAAGTTACCCATGTGATTAATACAGGAGTAGCCGGTTCTTTAAATCCTCAGATTGATATTGGAGACATTGTGATTTCTACTGATGCCTTATATCATGATGTGGATGCTACTATCTTCGGCTATCAGCCCGGAGAGGTACCACAGCTGGGGCAGACGTGAATTTACTGCTGATCTGGAACTGGTTCGACTGGCTGCTACCGTCTGTCAGGAGGTCAATCCTGATCTTCATGTATTTACCGGAAGAATCGTCAGCGGAGACCAGTTTATCAGTGACAGAGCTACAAAGGACAAAATTATCAACGTCTTTAAAGGCTATTGTACGGAAATGGAAGGAGCTGCCATTGCACAGGCTGCCACCCTGAATGATATTCCCTTTATTATTATATGGGCTATCTCGGATAAAGCGGATGACAGTGCTACTATGGATTATCCCGAATTTGAGCGGAAGGCTGCTCAGGACTGCGCTCGTCTGACTGCTCAGCTGGTGGCTCATATTAAATGATGCTAGTACAGCGAATGTGTCAGTTATTAATTATTCGATGTACTAGGATCAAAAGGTTATCTATTTTCTTGCTTGCATGAAAATAGATAACCTTGGGACCCACAAAACATGATAAAGTAGCCATTTTTCGCAGAAAAATGTGCGGATTTTGAATGTTTTTAGGATTTCGTGAGCGTGAAACGCAAAGAAATCCGTAAGCATCAAGGGGTCAAATACTTTTGACCCCAACATCATTAAATAGGGATATCCCCTATTCCATAACGTCCGTTTCTTTAACCAAATCAAAGAGGTTCCTCACTTCAGGTACGCCCAGTCTATGCCAAGCAATCAAAGTGAGGGACTTTTTAGATTTGGCTTAGGTAAAAGGAGGAAGTCGATGCTAAACATTATAGAAATCACCGATTTTACAGCGCCTGAACTGGATATTTATGCCCGTTTGACAGAAGCGCAGCTGCTTAACCGCCATGAGCCGGAAAAAGGGCTTTTTATTGCGGAGAGTCCCAAGGTGGTAGAACGTGCTTTAGATGCTGGCTATGTGCCGGTTTCTTTTCTGCTGGAACACAAGCATATCACAGGGGAAGCCAGCGGTCTGCTTAGCCGATGTGAAAATATTCCTATTTATACTGCTGATTTTGATGTCCTTACTCAGCTAACAGGCTTTCCACTGACCAGAGGAGTCCTCTGTGCCATGTATCGTCGCCCACTGCCTGATACCAGAGAAATCTGCACTAAGGCTCATCGTATCGTGGTATTGGAAAATGTGATGAATCCTACCAATATAGGTGCCATCTTCCGCTCAGCTGCTGCTCTTAATATGGATGCTGTACTACTCACTCCTTCCTGCAGTAATCCCCTTTATCGTCGTGCTATCCGGGTAAGTATGGGAACGGTTTTTCAAATCCCCTGGACCTATCTGGAGGAGCCTGACTGGGGCTGGCCTCAGCCTGGACTTACCCGGATGAAAGAGCTAGGCTTTCATACGGCTGCCATGGCTTTAACCGACCAGTCTATCAGTTTGGAAGACCCTCGACTCCTGCAGGAAGATAAGCTGGCTGTTATTCTGGGTACAGAAGGGGACGGACTATCTCCTTCCACCATCGCCCACTGTGACTATACCATTCGCATTCCTATGTCCCATGGAGTAGACTCCTTAAATGTTGCAGCCGCCAGTGCTGTGGCTTTCTGGCAGCTGGGTCGCCATCTTTAGGCGAACCTGCTGCCTTTCCTTATCCCTCCATCATTCTTTCCAGACAGTCCCTGTCCCAAAGCAGGATTTTCAACTTTTTAGCTGCCTTTACTGCGGAAGCCGTAAAATATTGGTTGCACAGCACTGCCCCTACCATACGGTCATAATAATCCCGCCCTGCATAGGCTTCCTGCACCGCCTTTACTCCCACCGGTCTGGTATAACACTTACATTGGATTGCATAGGTAACGCCTTCCTTTTCTGCCAGAATATCTGCCCCATAGTCTCCGCTTCCCTTCGTTACCTCCACTCTTTCAAACCCTCTGCTCTCCAGAAGTTTAGCACAGAAGCACTCAAATTCATGACCTTCCATCCCATCCACCCGGTCAACTATCCCTCCCGGATAAAAAAATCTTCTGACCAGCTTTCTGGCTATCAGAAAAAAAGCCACACTCACTACCAGCAACCCAATATATTTTACATACTCTGCCATTTATTCACCTATCCTCCGGCCTCACTGCTTCTATAATCCCAGTCCTCTGTAACGATTAAAGCAGGCAAAAATCTCCTGCCTCCTGGGAAGTGCCAGACCGGAAGGAAGATAACTTCCCGGCACGATAGAACCCAATCCTTCCTTTTCTATTCTTTCCATCAGCTTGTCCACAATCTGCTGCATCGTAGATTTTCCATTAAACAAATTAGCTTCTGCATAGGCCAGCAGATACCCCAGCGTCATTACCTGCTCGCTGTCTGTGATTTGTTCCACATAATGCAGATTAATGGTTTCCTTATTTAAGCTGACTGACTCTTTGCCCATTCCCTTAATCTTGATTCTGGCATCGTCTCTGCTGCCCTGTCCTCTCTCTGACCGACTGCGGCCTCTGTTGTTCTCCATTCTTCCTGCACTGGGAGCACGTTGATAATCTGGCTCATCCGGTTCGTTTTCCGGCAGTAACAGAACCGGATACTTCGCTGCCTCTGCTTTTGCCTCTGCCGTAATTTCACAGGGTATATAGTTATCCATCTGAACGATTTTATCTGCAATATGGAAATAGGCACCCGAGCTTCCTGCCACCATAATACAGGAAATTCCCTTCTTCTCATAAAGATATCTGGCTCGCTCAATAAAAGGAGTAATCGGCTCCTTATCCCGATGTACCACCCGCTGCATCAGCTCGTCCCTTACCATAAAATTAGTAGCACAGGTATCCTCGTCTATCAATAAAAAAGTAGAACCACTTTCCATAGCCTCTATTACATTGGCTGCCTGAGAGGTACTTCCACTGGCATCCTCCGTATAAAACCGTTTGGTTTCCTTTCCATTAGGAAGATTATTGACAAACATGGAAATGTCATCCTTCTTTATACATCTGCCATCCTCTGCCCGTATCTTCATTCCATCCTGAATCGTAATCACATACTCCCTGCCATCTCCTTCAATATGGTCGTAAACGCCTAGCTCCAATGCCTTGAGCAGTGTGGATTTTCCATGATATCCTCCACCCACAATCAAAGTAATCCCCCGTTGAATCCCCATTCCTTTGATGGTTCCCTTATGGGGAAGCTCCATCGTCACCTCCATAGAAGAGGGAGATACAAAGGGAATACTGCCCTTCATGGGCTTATCGGATACTCCCGACTCTCTGGGAAGGACAGCACCGTTTGCCACAAATGCCACCAGCCCCATAGGCTTTAAGCTGTCTCTGATAAACTTTCTATCGTCTGCCAGAAACAGTACCTTCTCTACCTCCTTTGCATCCAATGAACGATAAAAAAGGACAGACTGGACACACTTAGGCAGAAAATCAAAAAGAATCTTTTCCAGCTCTGAAGAACAAATTGTCCTTCCATTAGCAGGAAATCCTATTTCCACCCGAACGATAACCTTACCCGTCTCCGGCTCTATGCTGCAGGCCGTTCTCTCCAATACCTCCTGTCCACAACGACTTACCGACAACAGACCACTTTTCCCCGAACCTCTGGCCTTGAAATTATACTTTTCCACGGTCTGTCTGAACAGTCGAAGCAGATAATCCTGTAAAGCAATCCTTCTTTCCTTCTTTTCATAACACTCTTTAGGAAATCCTGCTGTTCTTCCCTCAAGATGGATGCTGACCTTGGAAGGTGAGGCAAAAGGGTCTCCCTGTACATGATCGATGGAAAGTGTATATCTGTCAAAACTGTAGCTTCCTCTTGTATCCTTATAGGCCGGATAGCTCTTGCGGTCTATGGCTCTTAATAGTCTTTGTAAATCTGATGCTGTTTTCATTCTATTCTCCATTCCCGCCATCCTATGGCGTGCTTTCTTCTCATGTATTCTATACTGTATTTCCTGCCTCCGTCAAGTCTGATGGATTTTCTCTCACCTTCTTATCACATAGCCTGCCATCACTACACTGACTGCCACTCCTGCCAGAGTTGCCAGCAAAGCTCCTGTCAGGGTATATCTGGTTTTTGTCACTTTAGCAGCCAGAAAATAGACACTCATCGTATAAAAGATAGTCTCAGTACAGCTCATCATAATAGAAGTAATCATTCCTATATAAGAATCTGGCCCATAAGTTTTAAAAATGTCCAGTACCAGTCCTGTTGCAGCAGAGGAAGAAAACATCTTCACCAACACTACAGGTACCAGTTCTGAAGGAAATCCTATCTTGTCAGTAAGGCTGCCAAAAAGTCTCCCTGTCATCTGAAGAAATCCGGAGGCTCTCAGTACACCTACGGCTACCATTAATCCAATTAAGGTAGGCATAATCTGTACCACCGTCTGTACGCCATCCTTGGCTCCTTTAATAAAATCTTCATATACCTTCCGCCCATTAATCAGACCATAGGCCACTATGTAAAATACCACCACTGGTATCAAAATATTGGACAAATTAGTTAAAACGTTTAATATCGCTTTGTCCTCCGCCTCATTATCCCTATCAGTATATGAGAAAAAGGATGCCTGTATGCCTACAGACACCCTTTCCCATTTTCTATTCTTTTCCCCCTTAGCTTGTCTTAGTCTTATTTTTACCCAGCCAGTCATCCAGGAAATTTACCTCTTTAGCCATCTTAATAATGTCTGTCGCATTATCCTGAATATAAACCTTCAGCTGTTCTAGCTCTTCTCCACTAAATCCATTGGACTTTTCTATTGTTCCTCTTGGCACGATGCCTTCTGCATAGTCGGACTCTCCTCGCTCAAAGCATATCCGTACCATCTTTTCCTCATCCTTTAGCAGCAGACCCGAATAAGTCATCCTGATTTCGTCTTGTTTTCCCATAGTTATCCCCTACTCCTTTCCCTTCTCCTTCAACGTTGTATGACAGACCGGTCTATCTGCATGGCTATACCTTGAACTTCTTTACTTCTTCATTCAGCTTATTCACCTTCTCATTAGCTCCCTCTACGGCTATCGTTATCTGGTTCGTCTGTTCTACAACGTCACTGACTCTCTGTGCAATATCCGTGGTTCCTTCTGCTCCCTCATTAGAAGCCGTACCTACTTCTTCAATAGCCTGCATAATACCCGTAATAGAGTCTAACAATCTTTGGGCTGCTCCATTAAATTCTATCACCAGTCCATCCACAAACTGAGAATCATCCTTATATGCTTTGACAGTTTCCTGGAAGTTGTCATAACTGTTAATTACCTGATGTGCTACAAACTCCAGCAGTTCTCTTGCATCTCCTGACAATTCACTGACTGCATCACTTACCTGCCCTGTAATCGACTGAATATTTCCCACAGCCTCCTTAGACTGCTCTGCCAAAATCCGAATTTGATCAGCCACTACGGCAAATCCCCGTCCTGCCTCTCCGGCTCTGGCTGCCTCTATGGAAGCATTCAATGCCAGCATATTCGTCTGTGAAGTAATACCCATAATGGCATCAGAAAGAGCATTGATTCTGTCTACTACCTTGATATCCTCCAGAGCCTGCTCCAGTGCTTCCCGAATCCTGGAATAAATCTCATGAGCCGCTGCCCGGTCATTATTAGCATTATTCTCTGCTTTCTCTGCCCGATGCAAAATATCTTCTGCCCGAACTGCACCTTCCTTAGACTGCTTTGCAATATGTCTGGCTGCATCCTCAATTTCCTGAGACATGGCAGCAATCTCCTGAGAAGAAGCTGCTGTTTCTTCCATACCTGCTGCCAGCTGCTCTGAGGTTGCCGACATGGTCTCCATTTCAAAATTTACCTTGCTGACTTCTTCTTTAATGGTGGTAGTTATTCCCGCAATGGCATCAGAATCCGCATGGATTTCCTCAATCAATTCCTTTACATTGTCACGCGTCTGCTTCATGGTACTGGCAAAGATACCAAAATCATCCTTACGCTTCAACAGATATTCCGGTAGCTGGGCAGTAAAATTTCCCTTTCCCAGCTCCTTATTATAATCCATCGCCATCTTCAGAGCTTTCCCGATTCCCACCGCAATAACAGCAGTAAATAATCCAATCACAATCAACAGACCCATTGCTATAATCATTGCTCTGCTGGAAGCTTCCTTCAACAGACGCTCTTCTTCTTCCAACCGTTCTGCCAATACCATCTCTATGTCGTCTGTATAATTACCCGTTCCCACTACCCATTGGAAAGGCTCAAAGGCTTTTGTATAGGAACGCTTTGGCAGAGGCTCTGTACCGCCTTCTTTGGTAAAATAATAGTCTGTATAACCACCATCCGCTTTTCTTCCTTCATTGATAAAACTCTGGACATACTTATAATTTTGTAAATCCACAGCTTCCCAACGGTTGGTTCCTTCTGTCTGATTTCCCAGAAGCACTACATTTACACCCTCATAGGTATCCACCCAAAAATAACCGTCTTTACCGTATCTTATATTTCTTATCAAATCAGCTCCCAATTCCTTAGCTTCCTCCAGTGTGTACTGTCCGACTTCATAGTCTTCATAAATATGCTCCAGTATAGAAATCACATTTTCCACCTGTTCCTTACTGCTACTGTCGAAGTCGTCTCGCATACTCTCTTCCAGCTCTGTCATGGACATAGAGGTAATTTCCTCCATACTTTTTGCGCTGCTCAGATACATCAGCAACATTCCCACTGCTACCAAAATTCCCAGAATTAACAGCTTTGTCTTAACCTTCCAGTCTCTCATTCTCATCAGTACAACATCTCCCATCTCTTCCGCATTTTGTATGTTTATTATACACTTTTTTTGCTTATTAGACAATTGTATTTACAGCTGATTTAACATTTTCTCTACATATTTTTCACCTATATTTTCTATCAGTTACTGCAGAACCTTTTACCTTACAGAAAATCACTGCTACTATAGAGCTTAAAATAGTGGTAATAATAGCCGGAGCAATAATCCGACTGGGATCTGCACTGCCATACTGCTGCCTGTAAGCAATCATATTGACAGGAATCAAGTGCAGAGAGGAGATATTTAAAATCAGAAAGGTACACATCTCATGACTGGCCACCCGACCTTTACTTTCATCTCCTGTATATTCCGGATTTCCCCTTTCCTCCTCCAGCTTTGCCAGAGCTTCCATGGCTTTTAAGCCTGCTGGAGTACAGGCCCATCCCAACCCCAGCACATTAGCAATCAGATTGGCAGAAATATATTCTCTGGCAATATGACCTTTGGGAATACGGGGAAACATAAATGAGATAAAGGGCTGTATGCCTGCGGTAAGCTTACCAATTAAACCGGAGGTTTGAGCAATTTCCATCAGCCCTACCCACAATGCCATCACCCCCATCATGGTAATACATAAAGAGACTGCCTCTCCGGCTGAATTGAGAGCCGCATTGCTGACTGCTTCCATATTATTGGTAAAAGCACCATAGACCACACCAATCAGAATCATAAATGCCCAGATATAGTTTAACATAGATATTCCCTTTTTCTGCATCTGTCTGTACTAGTGTATTCCTTTTTCTGGTTTATATTCAAACATTGTATTTTTGTAACTATATCTCTTTTATTTCTTGTGGACTTAAACAGAAAAATAGTTGAGTCACTAAAAGATAAAGGGGAGTATTCACAAATGAAGTTTTTAGACAAGTTCAACATAAAACGATGCCCGTGGTCTGCTTGGGGATATTTTATTATGGGATTTGCACTGGGCTTTCTCTATTTTGTCTTTATGTATGGAATCAAGGCTCTTAATGTCACCTATGATGCCTTTTAATTAATCAAAGACAGGATTTAACACAAAAATCCTTAATCTATACAGATTCCATTCCCTTATTTGAACTGATTCTCAAACCTTTTTCTGCCATTCTGCCCAGTACTTTTCAATATTGGGGGATATATGGTGCAATGTCTTTTACTCTTTCAGGAGGAATTAGTGCATTAATCTTACGAAAATGGACAGAAAAATGGTATCTTATCTGTATAGGAACCCTTCCCTTTATCCTGGCTGTACCCGTTATACTGAAAATGTGGTACTTTCATTCCCTTAGCTCCCAACGGTTGCTCTTATTGTCCTTTTATCTCTGGATTTGTCAAATTCTCTATAATTTTGATTACTGTTCTTCCCTTTTCCCTCTGTATATTATATAATTAAAAAAGCTGAAATACCAAAGTAAAAAAGGGAGGATTTTTAAGATGAAAAACAAAGGATTTAAAAAAGCTGCTGCTATTATTTCTGCTGCTCTGTTGCTATCGATAACAGCCTGTGGCTCCAAGGAAGACCCCTTGGCAACCTTAGAGGCTGCACTGACCAAAAATGCCCAGACCAACGACATGGATATGGATATGGACATGGATATGGAGCTTTTACAGGACGGTGTTTCTATTGGGATAAACTCAGAAGGCAATATGCAAATGAGTGGAGCAAGTACTACAGATATGCTATATGTGGCAGATATGGATGTGGAAATGGATATGGACGGACAAAGCCAGTCTGTCGATACTGTAACCTTTTATCAGGATGGCTACTGCTATATGGAAACGATGGGAACCAAAATCAAGTATGTCATGGATTTAAATACGATGATGGAAACCATTAACCAGAATACCGGACTGGCCAATATAGATACCTCCTATCTTACGGACTTGACTCTGAAAAAGGAAGGTAACGAAAAAATCATTACCTTTAACACAGACCCCTCCAAGATGAATGAATATGTGGCACAGGCTATGGGAGCTGTAAGCGGACTTATGGATTCCAACAATATGGAAATGACTGTAAAGAAAATGAATGGTTCCTATTCCATTAATCAGGATGGTTACTGTACAGGAACTGATATCTATATGGAGATGGATATGGTGGTATCTGGTATCTCCTGTAGTGTAACTGCAGATATTGATATTACCTATAATAATCCTGGTCAGCCCGTAAACGTTAGTATTCCCAGTACGGAAGGCTATACAGAAGTAGACATATCCGCAATACAATAAGATAAGCTTTACCCAAAAAGAAGGGGCTGTCGCAAAATAAAAATCTTCTACAATATACAGCATTGATTCAAAGAAAATCATACTATATATTGTAATGAAATGATGTTGGGGTCAAAAGCATTTGACCCCTTGATGCTTACGGATTTCTTCGCGTTTCACGCTCACGAAATCCTAAAAACATTCAAAATCCGCACATTTTTCTGCGAAAAATGGCTACTTTCTCATGTTTTGTGGATCC
>JAFXJR010000079.1 GCA_017532145.1 Lachnospiraceae bacterium
ATATTTTGCGGCAAATCTGCTCAGCATTGCTGCACACTCTGCTCTGGTAGCCTCTCCCTTACCATCCAGACGGAAGGAGGTACGTGCTTCATCATTGGGCTTTCCACTAATCATTCCCACTGCGGTTGCCCACTTCATATAGTTGACAGACCAGCCACTCAGCTTATCGGTATCGGTAAAGCTGCTTAGTTCCTGACTCTCACTGACATCATAGCCACATACCTTGTCGGCATATTCATAGAGCATCTTGGCAATCTGCTCTCTGGTAATATTTTGAGTTACCCCATATTTTCCACCGCCAATACCGGATACGATTCCCTTCTGGTTCGCCCAGAGGATAGCATTACTGTACCATTTACCGGCAGGTACGTCAGAAAAGGTAGCCTTATAGGTTACTGCAGGCTCTCCTGCCATTCGATAAAGGACGGTAGCAAACATCGCTCTGTCCAGAGGACGATCCGGCTGAAATTCCTTGGTTCCTGTAATCGCTCCCATAACATCGTTTTCATACACAAACTTTACACTGGTATGCTTCCAGTCATTCTTTTCTTCCACATCAACAAAAATCCAGGGCTTAGATGGTTTAACCGGCTGGTCGGGAATATTGATGATATACTTGGCGGTTACTACCTGACTATTCTCCATCCCTTTTTTCACCGCTATGGCTTTCAGTGTCATATTTTTATCTACCGTAATTGCCTTACTGTATACCTTGGAGCTGGTGGTTGGCACACTGCCATCCTCTGTATAGTAGATCACTGCTCCCTGTGTAGCAGTCTTTATCGTTACTGTCTGCGCTGCAGTGTATGTACCGCCCTTTGGTGAAAATACCGGCATCTCTACCATTTCCACTTCATCAGGCTGGTCAGGCTGGCTGGGAATATTGATGATATACTCTGCTGTAGCTACCTGACTATTATTCATCTGCGCCTTAACTGCTATCGCTTTCAGTGTCATACTCTGTGTCACCGGAATAGCTTCACTATATACCTTAGAATCAGTAGTCGGCTGACTGCCATCCTCTGTATAATAAATTACTGCTCCTTCTGTTGACGTTTCAATAGATACAGTTTGCGCTTCTGTGTAAGTACCGCCCTTTGGTGAAAATACCGGCATCTCTACCATTTCCACTTCATCAGGCTGGTCGGGAATATTGATGATATACTCTGCTGTCACTACCTGACTGTTCTTCATCCCATCCTTAACTGCCATTGCTTTAATTGTCACATTCTGGTCTACCGTAAGTGTCTCGTTGTACACTGAAGAGTCACTATTTGGTTCACTGCCATCCTGAGTATAGTAAATCACTGCTCCTTCTGTAGCTGTCTCAATAGATACGGTCTGAACCTCTGTATAGGTACCACCTTCTGGAGAAAATACCGGTATCTCTACAGCTGGCATTTCCAAAGTGGTTGCCTGTACACTGACTGTCTCACCACTGCCTACCACATTGGCTGCACGAACCAGAAAAGTATACTCTGTACTCTCCTCTAATCCGGTAAAGGTATATTCCTCTCCCTCCCATACATAAATCCAGGTCTCTCCCTCATCTATAGAAACTTCATAACGGTCAACATCTTCTGCTGCTGTCCAGCTTAGCGTTACCTCACCATTTCCGGCAACCGCTTCCACATCTTCTACCAAATCAGGAATGGCAGCATCTGAAAGAATCAGGTCATTCACTGCTCCTGTGTAAGCATTCAGCTCTGTCTGAGAAAATACCTCATCCGTAATGGTAACAAAGGCAATTTCGCCCACATACTCCAGTTCTCTGGCATCATTCTTTTTGTTGGCTCCTATGGTCATCACTGATAAATTTTGATTTTTTCCAATAAATCCATTCATATCTGCCCGGTTATAGCCAAGAGAAGCTGAGCCATTACGAGCCGTATAAGCATTATTACCTGAGCCTGTATGTAAGGTATTTACATAACCGAAGGTACTCCACTCTCCAATGGGTGCCGCATTTGTCCAGTTGGCAATCAGTGCATGAGAAGCATCCACTCGGATGGTACTTCCATCCTGATAAAATACCATACCAGTATTTCCCGCAAGATTACCACTGGCTCCTACCGCTGCATTTGCCTGCTTTACCGTAAAGATAACCTTTCTTCCGGAAGTAGCCTCCGGTTTATAAGAAACAATAAAGGTTCCCTCCATTAAATCAGACACATTGAACAGTTCATCCTGAGCAGCCTCTTCCATACGGTTTCCATCAAAGGTCATATCCTGTTCTGCAAAAAAGCTCTTATGGAACTGTCTAAGCTCTGCATTCTTCTGTACTGCTTCAATACCTGTAGGATAAATATCGGTTAAAGGCTCAGAGGTTATATTTTCTCCTCCCTCTGCTGCCACTGCTTCTACCTTATACCAACGCTGTACTCCTATTCCTACATTTTCATCCACATAATCATATTCCTGCTTATCTGCTTCTACTGGCAGAGTAGTCAACTTGGTGTATTCCCCATCCTTAGTATCCGCTCTGAAAATATGATATCCGGTTACTTCTTCTTCCAACGCACGAATCTGGATGCGATAAGAGCTATATCTTGCCTCTGCACGGAAATTTCCGGCACTTGCATCCTCATAGGCTCTAATCTTGACAATTAAATCCTTTAAGGCAGCTTCCTGTTCTGCAACTGTACCCTGCTGGAGTTTTTCTTTGGCTGTGTTTAATGATTCCACCAATTGTATCATCTCTGTACTGTCTGCAGCCAACTTACCTTCTTCCTTTAGCTTCTCTGCAACTGCTATTTTTTCCTGCAGCTGACAAGCCTTCTGGTAAGTCTTTATGGCAGCATCCAGAGTATCCAGAGCAGCTTCCAGCTCTGTAGACGTACCCGCAGTATATTTTGCTTTTGCCTCATCCAATGCAGCAAAAAGCTCCACTGCCTCTGTCCGCTCTGCAGCCAACTCATTCTTTTCCTTTAATTTCTCTGCGGCCGTAATCTTCTTTTGCAGATTCTGCTCCAGCTGATAGACACTCTGGTAATCCTGTATTGCCGCGTCCAGATTGGCTAAGGCTGCCTCCAGTTCTTCTGCTGTACCAGATTCATACTGGGCATTTCCTGCCTCTATAACTTCATTCAGCCTTCCTGTCTCACTGCGTTCTGCTGCCAGAGGCTTCTGCTGCTTTAATTCCTCCGCCTCTGCTATCTTACTATGCAAGCTTTCATCCAGCTCATGCACTCTTCTGTATTCCTGAATAGCCTGCTCCAGATTTTGAATCAAAGTATAAATCTCAGCACTGGTTTTTTCTCCCAGATGATTGTCTATTACATCCTCGGCTTCCCTGATTGCTGTTTCCAGTGCAACGGCTGCTTCTCTTTCTGCACCCAGCCAATTAGTAGCTCTCATCTCGCTGGCTTCATTATTTTTAGCCACTAATTGATCACCCAGGGTATCTGCATTAGTATACTCCTCCATAGCATCTGCCAGTGCCTTGCAGCTATCCAATATCTGCTGTGCTGTGGCCTCTTCACCCAGAGTATCTACTGCATCAATCTTTTCTTGTAAAGCTACTGCCGCTGTGTCTGTATCATCTAAGCTTCCGGCAGCTAAAAATTCCTCTGCTTCTGTCTTTTTTTCTGTCAGCAAAGGCTTCATCCAGGCTGCACATTCATCCGTAAACTTCCAGTTTACCTCCTCCCGAAGATAGGTCGTCATCACAGCCTGTGCCTTCTCCTGACTATCTACCACATAAGGGGTAGTCTTGGAGCCGATTCCCATAAAGGCTATCTCATATTTGTCA
>JAFXJR010000080.1 GCA_017532145.1 Lachnospiraceae bacterium
CTACCGTATGGCAGGTGAACCTCAAGTAACCTATAAGGCACAGTTTTCTGATGTGTCTGCTGGTAAGTGGTACAGTGATGCGATTATCTGGGCATACCAGAACAAGATTGTATCCGGTCTGGGAGATGGCAGCTTTGGTATTAACCAGAATATCACTCGTGAGCAGATTGCAAAAATGTTGTATGAGTATGCGAATGTATGCAAGTATGATGTAAGTGCGACTAAGGACTTGAACAGCTTTACGGATGTAAAGAGCGTAAGCAACTGGGCAGTGAAGTATATGCAGTGGGCAACCGCAGTGGAGATGATTACCGGTAAGCCCAACGATGAGGTAAAGACCTCCTTCCGTATGGATCCGAAGGGAGAGGCAACTCGTGCAGAGTGTGCAGCTATGCTGATGCGTTTTGCCAACAAGTACAATAAATAAAAGGTAATACAGAAGCTTTCTTAATAAAATAAGGAAACCTAATCAGTTTAGGAAGCCAGATAAAATAAGGAAGCAGACAGCCCGGAGACTGGCAGGTTTTCGGGCTGTTTATTTTGGATTTCAGCGTGCAGAATCAAATCGGATATTCACAATCCATAAATTCAACTTCATTAAATTGCACTACTTACCCATAACCTCATCATCACAAAGCAGTGAAACCATTTAGTACTCGGCGTATTTGAATGGGGAGACTTTCTTGATTTGGTTAAATAAAAAAAATTTTTTTTATTTATTTTATATGAAAAAATAGTTGCGATACATAATGTAAAATGATATAGTAAAAATCAACAAAGTATCTATCTAAATAGCAGGAGAGTGTAGGTAAAAATAGATAAGGAGGTGCTAAAACAGAGGAAATTGACCAAATAAGGAAAGCCAATTGTAACAAAGAGAAACCAACAAAATACCAATGAAAACCAATTAAAACCAATTAAAACAAAGAGAAACTAACAAAATACTAAGGAAAACAAATAATAATCAACAAAAACTAATAAAATGCTAAACAGAATAGCAAATAAAGTACTAAAGAAACCAATAAAAAAGATGTTGGGGTCAAAAGCATTTGACCCCTTGATGCTTACGGATTTCTTCGCGTTTCACGCTCACGAAATCCTAAAAGATTCAAAATCCGCACATTTTTCTGCGAAAAATGGATACTTTCTCATGTTTTGTGGATCCCAAAGTCATCTATTTTCATGCAAGCAAGAAAATAGATGACCTTTTGACCCTAGCATCATAAAAAATGAAATAATACAAAAACAACTTAAAGATAAAATGACATACAAACAAAATAACACAAAAATAAAGAATGAAAGAAGGTACAGGGATGAAAAAAGTAAAGTGGATATTAGTTATGTTGCTTTGTATAACTTTTACCCTACTGGCGAGTGTACAGACACAGGCTCAGGAGATAGGACAAAATCTTACCTTAAACCCTGATAGTGAGTATCTTTTTTATAGTGCATATGATGAAAATGGAGCAGCCCGTACTGCTAAGTCACTGACTATGTGGAATTATTCAGGAGCCAATGAGGGATGGTTAAGGAGCAATACCTATGCTGCTTCAGATGCCTACAAGTGGAAGGCTATTGCTACAGATACGGAAGGAGAATACCGGTTAAAGAATAAGGCTTCCAATACACAGGTAAAGGCTGATGTAACCAGCTTAAATAATAAGGAATATGCAGTTTCTTATAAGGATGCTACAGAGGGAGGAGCCTATCGTTTTATTATTAAAGAAAAACAAGAGAATAAGTATTATGTACTGATTCAGTCTGTGACATCTGAAAAATATATGATTCCCGATGCAACAGATACAACTAATCATCATATTATGTTTACCGAAACAGATTCTAAGGCTGCCTACTGGTGTGTGGAAGAGGTAGGCGATGGCAGACTGCCGGATGCCCAGGTACTGTGGGAGACGATTACCGTAGAGAATGGAGTAAATATTTACTACCGTATTCCCGCGATTACCACGGCAGGAAATGGAAATATTGTTGCCGTAACGGATAAGAGATATCATAATAACAATGATTTGGGTAATCATCAGATTGATTTGCTGTTTAGAAGCTCTGCAAATAATGGGAAAGATTGGAATGAATCTAAAAATATGACAGAAGGACTTACTACTGCTACCACAGGCTATGGAGACGCAGCCATTGTGGCAGATAGGGAGTCGAATAAAGTATTGGTAATCTGTGTAGGTGGATCGGCAGGATATTTTGGTTCCAATCCTTCTAACAGAATAACGGTAAATACTTTTCTTTCAGAGGACGGAGGATTGAACTTTAGTGCTCCCAGAGATATTACTGACCAGATTTATGCACTGGATGATACCTGGCTGGGACTGTTTGCCGGTTCCGGGCGTATGATGCAGTCCCGTTATATCAAAGTAGGAGAGTATTACAGAATCTATACAGCCATCTCCTGTCGCGCGACAAACTGGAACGGAAGTGTAAATCATGTATTATATTCTGACGACTTTGGTGAAAATTGGCATATTTTAGGTAATACTACCATGGCAACTGCACCAGTGGCTCCAGGTGATGAACCTAAGGTGGAGGAGCTTCCGAATGGAGACGTGGTAATTGCCGCCAGAAAGAATTATGGCCGATATATCAATATTTTCAGCTATGATAAGAATGACTCCACCTATACCAAGGGAAGCTGGTCTACACAGGCTGATTTGGGTCTGGGAAATTGTGGAGGCTGTGATGGAGAAACCTATTTTGTTTATGCAAAGAAAAAGGATACTGAGGAATATGTGTATCTGGCACTCCAGTCTATTCCTACGATTTATGGCAGATATGGTGTAGGTATTTTCTATAAGGAACTGGGAGCAAGTGATACGACACCCCAAGCTTATATTTCCGGATGGGGGACAGATAAATTCTTTATGGTACAGGAGGGAAGAAGTGCTTATTCCACATTTTCCATTCAGCCCAATGGGGAAATTGCCTTCTTCTATGAAGACAGCAGTCCTGACTACGATATGGTATATGTACCGCTTACGTTGTCTGAAATTACCGGAGGAGACTATGAAATGGCCTTTACCGGTATAGGATCTAAAAGCATTCCTTATGCAGTAACTACTGAGGCACAGGTGGAAGCAGTTACAAGCCTTTATATCAAAGAAGGTGTTTCCTGGCAGTTTAGTGAAGAGTGTAAGCCTTGGCTAAAGACAGCACTGGAAGAAAGAAGCCAGGAGGCACAGACCGTTTATACAGATGGAGGAGTAGATACAGAAAGACCTTCTGCTATTCTCTTAAATGAAAAGATTCAGGAAGCAGAGGCTTTGGTTGGAAACGATACCGCAACAGCAGAGGCATTATTTAAGCTTAATCAGGAACTGGTAAAGGCGATAGATGAATATCAGGCATTGGATGAGTTAGACAGCGAACTGGCAGAAGTCCTGGCTCGTGCAGAAGCCTTGTATAACAGCAATGAGCTGGCAGAAGACCGTCAGGCAGCCATTGACTTAAAGTCAGCGATTGATACAGCAAAGTCAGAAGGGGATACTGCTGATTACGCAGAGGTTTATCCGATGATTACTGCATTGACAGCTGCGATGGAGGAGTATGAGGCAGTAGCAGAGTTAGTAGCAAAGCTGGAAGAAAAAATTCAGGAAGCAGAAACTCTGCTGGCATCTGATAAGCTGGTTTCGGAAAGAATGGAGACAGCTTTACTTCAGGAAGCTGTTGACCAGGCAAAACTAAAGAAGACAGAAGGAACTTTTGAAGAACTTCGGGAAGTGATAACTGTTCTGCAGGAAAGAATGAATGATTATCGTCAGGCTTCTGAGGAAGTCTTTACTGTGGAGGCAAGATATAACTCTGTCAACATTAGAGTCAATGCTTTCACCGATGTTTCCTCCTATAAGATTTTCCGCTCATTGCAAGAGGACGGAGAATATGAGCAGATTGGTACTATAACTGTAGAAGAGGGAAAAGCATCCTACAGTTATATTGATACTACTGCAGGCACAGGAACCAGGTATTGGTACAAGCTGGAGGTATTAGGAGAAGAGGGTACAGAAAGTAAGCCGTATGCTCCGATTCGTGATGTCTATGCTACTGGTGTGGAAGCAGTACAAAAGCACGCAGAGACTGGACAGTATCATAAGGATTTTGTGGCAGGAAACGATACTCAGTTTGGGGGGAATCGTATGGTAGAAGCCACAGCACAGGAACTGGCCAGAGTGGCAGCTTTGGAAGAAGGAAGTCTGCTGATTTCCTACAAACCTGCCAATGTAAACGGGAAAAAGGCTATCTTTGCCATTAAGCAGGAGGGAGCTTCTGTTGGAGCAGCAGATTTGGCAACCAATACCGGTCTGGTATTCTATCAAAATGGAGGCGATATCCGTTTAGATGCAGCAGGGGCGTTGAAAGGAAACTGGAGTGGAGCCGCTCCGGCAGGACAATGGAGTACTTTTGGTTATGTAAATCGTAATTATAACGGAAGTGACAACAATGTATTGACTTCCCGGAATGGAACTGCTGCCTTAAGCTATGGCAGAAGTGATATGGATGGTTTTATCGCTAAAAATCCTGACCTTACTTCAATGACCATAGGAGCAGGAAAGAATGGTACTTCAGCAGCATCACAGTTCAATGGAGAAATTGCCTATGTAACGGTAACAGATGAGGTTTTTTCTGCTGAAGAGCTGGATGCTTATACCCAGGCAGTTAATGCAGCACTGGCAGCTGATATGGCGGCACCCGGAAAGGTAACAGGGCTGCGTGCAGAAGCAGGTAATGGGGAAGTGGTATTAAGCTGGACAGCCCTTACCAGTGGAGCTACAGGCTATGAGGTTTCTATGGATGGCGGAGAAAGCTGGGAGGCTGCTGCGACTACTACAGGTCATACCTTTGTGGGTCTGGAAAATGGAAAGGAGTATACCTTTAAAGTACGTGCAGTAAATCTCTCAGTAAAAGGTGAGGCAGAAACGATTGCAGTTATACCTGAAGGGGAAGCAGCAGTACCAGAAAAGGTGGAAACCCCAGTCTTCTCTTTGGAGGAAGGAACCTATAAAGAGATAAAAACAGTAGAAATTTCTACTGCTACAGAGGGAGCTGTTATCTATTATACCACTGATGGAACAGAACCCACACAGAGCAGTATAGAGTATACTCAGCCTTTTACAGTAGATACGACAATAACGTTGAAGGCTATTGCTGTCAAAGAGGGAATGGAAAGCAGTGAAGTAGCAACTGCTGTCTATACGATAGAGAAAGAAGAGCCGACAGAAAAGGAAAGGGTAAAGACACCGGTATTCTCTTTGACATCAGGAACTTACGATAAGGCACAGAGTGTAACCATTACAACAGATACAGAAGGAGCAATTATCTATTATACGACAAATGGAACAGTGCCTACTGTGGAGAGTACAGAGTATACAGGAGCAATTACCGTAGATAAGACGATGACGCTGAAGGCCATTGCTGTCAAAGAAGGAATGGAGCAGAGTGAGGTAGTATCTGCTGCTTATACGATTAAGGTACAAGATAAGCCAACAGAAGTGGAAAAGGTAAAGCAACCTGTATTTTCTGTAGCAGCAGGAACCTATGATAAGGCACAGAGTGTAACCATTACTTCTGCTACCGAAGGGGCAGCCATCTACTATACCATCGATGGAAAGACACCAACCACCAGCAGTATCAGATACAGCAAGGCAATTACGGTAGATAAGACCATGACCATTAAGGCGATTGCGGTAAAATCAGGAATGAATAACAGTGCAGTGGCAACGGCAGCTTACACGATTAAAGCAGAAATAAAGGTTAAGCCGTGGATCTTTACCGATGTAGAGCAGAATGGTACCTGGAAGCATGAAAGCGTAAAATACGTTTATGATAACGATATTATGGGAGCAGTTGGTGCATCAACCGAGTTCCAGCCTGACCGTCCGCTGAGCAGATC
>JAFXJR010000081.1 GCA_017532145.1 Lachnospiraceae bacterium
ATGCTGCCTTCTCCCAGTAAAGACCAATCTCAGGATAGCCTTCTCTGTGAGCAACTCTAGACATTGCAAGATACATACCAACTTCAGTACACTCTCCGGTAAAGTTCTCTCTTAAACCTGCAAGAATCTCTTCATCTGCACCCTGTGCAACACCTACTACATGCTCAGCAGCCCAAGTTCTCTGTGCACTCTGCTGTGTAAACTTAGCAGCAGGTGCCTTACAGATAGGACAAGCCTCCGGTGCTGCATCTCCTTCATGAACATAACCACATACCTGACATACAAATTTCATAGCTATAATCTCCTTTTCTTAAAAAATTTTAATTTGCTTGTTGAACAAATGCTTGCAATTCGTTGCAGCAATCTTCACAGTAACCATAAAAATAAGTGGTATGGCCTACAATCTGACCTCCAAAATTTTTACTTGCTGCTTCCGTAATGTAATCGATATTCTCCATCTTAAGATCAATGACACAGCCACATTCCGAACAAATAAAATGGTTGTGGGGAGAAGTGTCAGCATCAAAATGGTCGATGCCATCACCGACACGAAGTCTTTTGATTTCTCCCATATCAGAAAGCAATGTAAGATTGCGGTATACAGTGCCAAGACTGATATTTGGATACTGCTTCCTGATATTCACATATACATCATCAGCGGTAGGATGTTTATCTGTGTTATACAGAAAAGCTTTAATGACCTCCCTCTGCCGACTGTATTTTAGAGCCATATCAGACCTCCTCTGCAAAAGTAGTAATCATTACTGTTATTGTTATTATAGCAAAAAGAAATGATTTGTCAATACCATTTTACAAACTTTTAATAAGCAGGTTAGTAAAACTATGGTATAATGCAAACGGGGCATAATTCTATTAAACCATATCCTAGAGGAAAAGGCAATGAAATTTAAAACAAGACTTTTGGTAACATCTTTAACGATTGTGCTTCTTCCATTGATTCTTACATCAGCAGCCTTTATCGGGATTGGAAGCTATCTGCTGAATACCGGAGAGGAAGATGGAATAGCGAATAGGGACTACCGAATGGTAACAGATCCCATTGAAGCCTTTGTAGAGGTTTCCAACGAGGTTTTTGCAGAGGTAAAACACCAGCTGATGACGGATGCGTCCCGGCTGGAGGAGCAGGAGTACCTGCAATCACTGAATCAGATGATTGAAAACCGCTCTTCCTATCTTATTGTAAGAAAAGAGAGCAGCATCTATTATACAGGCAATATGGTGGCAGCAGAAAAAATCTTTACCTATCTGCCAGTCTATGGCCATGCTCATAAGGATGGAGATACCGGCTATTATTATAATGAAATGAAAAAGCTGGTAAAGCAGTTAGATTTTCTATTTTCGGACGGAGATAGGGGCAGCTTTTTTGTAGTAACCAGTTTTAACAGTATTATCTCTGAGAAGATGCTGGTAGCTATGTTTATTGCCATTGTACTGATTTTAATTTTTACCAGTATTATGTTGACTAGTTGGATTCAGAAAGGCGTATTTTTTCCTGTCAATGAATTAAATATAGCCATGAAAAAGATAGCTGATGGAAATCTGGAATATCTGCTGGATACGAATAATAAGGGGGAAATTGGAGAGTTATATAAAAATTATGAAGAAATGCGTCTCCGGCTTAAGGAGACTACCGATGAAAAGTTTCAGCAGGAGAAGCAGAACAGAGAATTGGTCAGCAATATTTCTCACGATTTAAAGACTCCCATTACAGCCATTAAGGGGTATGTGGAGGGAATTATGGACGGGGTGGCAGATACACCTGAAAAAATGGACAAATATATTAAGACTATCTATAATAAAGCTAACGATATGGATAGATTAATTAATGAACTGACGATTTATTCCAAGATTGATTCTAACAGGATTCCCTATCATTTCCACCGAATCAATGTGGCAGACTATTTTGGAGACTGTGTGGAGGAGGTGGGATTGGATTTAGAATCGAAGAATATTGAGTTGAATTATTCTAATCTGGTATCCCCTGACACAATGATTATTGCAGACCCGGAGCAGCTAAAGAGAGTAATTAACAATATTATAGGAAACAGCATTAAATATCTGGATAAGGAAAAGGGGATTATTGATATTAGGATTTTGGATGAGGTAGATGCTATTCGGGTGGAAATTGAGGACAATGGAAAAGGAATTGCAGCCAGAGACCTTCCTTATATTTTTGAGAGATTTTTCCGCACGGATGCTTCCCGCAATTCTTCAAAGGGAGGCAGCGGTATCGGACTTTCCATTGTAAAAAAGATTGTGGAGGATCATGGTGGTTATATCTGGGCAACCAGTAAGGAGGATGAGGGTACCTGTCTGCATTTTGTATTTCGTAAGTATAGGGGAAATACAGAGGATGAGATAAGAAGATAAAGGATGGCTATTCATCAGGTCTACTTGTTGTACTGACCCGATGAAAACGTAGTGGTAACGAGGTGACTGTGAGAGAATGGAATAGTTATGATAAGAGTTATATAGAGAAGAAAATTTATTGAGAAAGGAGTAGGGTCATAAGATGAGTAGAATATTGATTGTAGAGGATGAGGAAGCGATTGCAGACTTGGAAAAGGATTATCTGGAGCTAAGTGATTTTGAAGTAGAGATTGAGTATACTGGGGATGCCGGGTTAGAAAAGGCTCTCAATGAAAACTTTGATTTAATTATTCTGGATTTGATGCTACCAGGAATTGATGGCTTTGAAGTATGTAAAAAAATCAGGGAACAGAAGAATATTCCTATTCTAATGGTTTCAGCCAAGAAGGATGATATTGACAAGATTCGAGGACTGGGACTGGGAGCAGACGACTATATGACCAAGCCCTTTAGTCCCAGTGAGCTGGTAGCCAGAGTAAAGGCACATATGGCTCGTTATGACCGGTTGGTGGGTTCTAACCATAAGGTAAATGATATTGTGGAAATCAGAGGAATCAAAATTGATAAAACCGCAAGGAGAGTCTATGTGGATGGGGTGGAGAGAGCCTTTACGACCAAGGAATTTGATTTACTTACCTTTCTGGCAGAAAATCCTAATCATGTATTTTCAAAGGAAGAACTGTTCCGTGAAATCTGGGATATGGATTCTATCGGGGATATTGCAACGGTAACGGTTCATATTAAAAAGATTCGGGAGAAAATCGAGTATGATACGGCGAAGCCTCAATATATTGAAACGATTTGGGGTGTGGGGTATCGGTTTAAAGTGTAAGTGAAAATATTGTTGAGGGTGCTGAAATTTCTGCACTGAAGAAAGAATATAAATTCTCTGTACTTGATTACAAGATGTTGGGGTCAAAAGCATTTGACCCCTTGATGCTTACGGATTTCTTCGCGTTTCACGCTCACGAAATCCTAAAAGATTCAAAATCCGCACATTTTTCTGCGAAAAATGGCTACTTTCTCATGTTTTGTGGATCCCAAGG
>JAFXJR010000082.1 GCA_017532145.1 Lachnospiraceae bacterium
GCCTGAGGCAAAAGCCAGTCCTAAAATTCCAAACAATAGTATTATGAGTCCCAGGCGATACTCTTTTCCAAGCTGTTTCATCCGTTCTTCCAAGGTTTTCAGCTTTTTGCGTTCACTTTCCAGTTCATATTCAATATCCTGAGAGCGGGTATATCTCTTAGGTTGCAAGAATCGCTCTTCCTCTTCTTGGCTAAGCAGGGGTGGAAGCACTCCGCTAATTCGGAATACTAAGCAGATAACCACAATTTCAAACCCAAGTAAAGCACGGGTCAGGCTCCAGTTGGTAGAAACCTGCTGTATTACCACATCCTGTATTACTCGGGCAGGATCAAACCCCACAACCTGTCGATACCAGCTGTCGTTGAATCCTATGGGGGAAGAAGTTACAACCCCACTGAAGCCTACCTTTTTGGAAGCACCATTCATATTGTCAAACAGGTTCTGCTGAGTAAGGGGATTGGATACCAGCACACGGATATAGTATCCGTCTCCCACAGGCACATTGTAAACCTGCGAAGAATTATATTCCGCAGAAACCGCTGTAATATAAGTATCTCCAGTAATCAAAAAAGAGGTAATGTTGCCGGAAACGTAATCCCCAATCTTAATACTGTCAGGAGTTACTTCCTCAAAAGAATAGTGCTTTCCATAGGTCTCTTGCTCAAATATGCCACTAGCCAGCATAATCAGGCCAATCAGTAAAATAATGCACCATATGATTCCACTTCTGGAAATGTAGGTTTTCGTAGTTTTCATAGGATTCCCCCATATAGTAAATCTTACATTTAGTATAGCATTGAGGTACTATTTTGGCAATGAAGAGAAGGAAGAATCTTTGTTTGCATGCAGGAGTAATTTCTACAAAGATGAAATTACCCTTGCATTGGCGAAATTACTTTTTCATTTTAGGAGAAATCTGTAAAAAACCCTTGACCTTGCCCAAAGGGCATGGTTTATGCTAAGATAGAGCTCAATAGAAAATCATTCATGGCCATAGAGGGAAGGCGATTATATGAAGAAAAAAGAATTATATACCACAGGAGAACTGGCAAAGCTGACAGGAGTATCCTATAAAACCATACGACATTATTATGAAAGCGGGCTGCTGACACCGGAGAAGGTGGAGGAAAATAAGTATAAGAAATTCGGCCAGGCAGCAGTAGAACAGCTTCAGAAGATACTGATGCTAAAGTATCTGGACTTTTCCTTGGAGGAAATCGGAGAGATGCTAAAAAAGGAAGAGCAGGCGGAAGCCTTTGCCAAGCAGGCAGAGCTTTTGAAGAAGCGTAAGGCACATTTAGAACTTGTGCTTCAGGCCGTGGAGGAGATTCAAAATCTGGAGACGGACAACCACTGGGAAAAGATGCTGGATATTATCCGCCTTACAACCCAAAAGGAAGAGATTGAGAAACAGTATGCAGGAAGCGACAATCTTCAAAAACGCATTAACATCCATGTATACAGCACGTCAAAGGTGCCTTGGTTTGCCTGGGTGTTGGAGGGACTGGAACTGAAACCCGGGATGAAAATCCTGGAGCTGGGCTGTGGTACCGGTGCACTGTGGGTTCAGCAGCGAGAAAGCTTGCCGGAGAATCTGGAGATTGTGCTGACGGATTCTTCGGAAGGAATGTTGGAATCTGCTCGTGAAGCAATTCGACCATATAGTGAGCATTTCGCAAAGAAGTATATTCGCTTTTATTTTCAGAAGTTGGCAGCAGAAGATTTTATTGCCACAGAAGAGAAGTACGATAGAGTGATAGCTAATCACATGCTTTATCATGTGGCAGACGATAAACGCCCACAACTATTAGAAAACTGTGCTAAGGCATTAAAGAAAGACGGAATGTTCTATGCAAGTACAGTTGGGGGTACCCACATGCGGGAGATGTTTGATTTGCAGAAAGATTTTGACTCTCGTATGAATCCTCCCGGTTGGTTTTCGGAAGGCTTTGAATTGGAAAATGGTGGTGAACAGTTGAAAAAGGCATTTGTTAAGGTAGTTATGGAAGAACAAGAAAATGACCTACTGGTGCCTGATCCGGAAGTGCTTTATCATTATATTGAGTCCCTGCCGGGCAACAATAGGAAAATAGTTGCCGAGCGTGGCGAGGAGTTCCGTAGGTTCCTGGAAGAAAGGATAAGCCCTGAAAATCCCTTCTTCTGCCACAAGAGTACCGGTGCATTCCGGGCATATGTAAGAGAATAGGAAGACATGGAAGATTACTGTGCCGGATTAAGTTGTGAAAAAACAGTTGACATCCTGGAA
>JAFXJR010000083.1 GCA_017532145.1 Lachnospiraceae bacterium
GGGTACTGAACTGTTACCATGGAATAAAAAAAAGGAGGATAAACAGATGCAAGCTTATTATATCATCAATGGAGAAGTCTATATTAACCGTAAATTTGAAAGGAAAACGATAGGAATAACAGAAGGAAAAATTCAGCTTTTGGATGAGGAAGCCACATTGCCGGAGGGAGCTGGAATATATGATGCAGCAGGGAAGAAAATTGTTCCCGGCTTTATTGATGTACATACTCATGGTGCGGTAGGTGTGGATGTAAATGCGGCTACGGCTCAGGAGCTGGAGAAGATTAGTCGCTTTGTGGCAGGGAATGGAACTACCTCTTGGCTGGGTTCTGTACTGACGGATACCAGAGAACAGACAGAGTGGTGTATCGACCAGTTTAAGGAGTATCAGAAGCTGGAACATCAGGGAGCAAACCTGTTGGGTATCCATCTGGAGGGACCCTTTCTGGCCAGTGAATATAAGGGAGCTATGCCGGAGCATCTGCTTCAGAAGACCAATATGGCTCTTTTAAAGGATTATCAGGAGAGAGCGGAAGGGAATATTCGCTATATTACAGTTTCTCCAGAAGTAGAAGGTATTGTAGAGGATATACCGGCTATGAAGGAGCTGGGAATTACTGTAGCCATTGGCCATTCCGGTGCAGACTATGATACTTGTATGAAAGCGATTGACAGGGGAGCAGCCTGCTGTACCCATATATTTAATGCGATGAAGTTGCTGCACCAGCATTTTCCTTCGGTAATGGGTGCTGCTTTGGAGTCGGATATTTATTGTGAGGCTATCTGTGATGGAAGACATCTCCATCCCGGTGTAGTACGTTTGCTGACGAAGACGAAGGGATTGGACAGAGTGGTGGCAATTACCGATTCCATTATGGCAGCAGGTCTGCCGGATGGACAGTATAAGCTGGGAGTCAACGATGTAATTGTAGAGGATGGGGATGCCAAGCTGTTAGAAAACGGAGTCCGTGCAGGAAGTACCCTTACCCAAAATACAGCCTTGAAGAATCTGTTGTCTTTTACCGGCAGACCAATCGAGGAAATTCTGCCCATGCTTTCTGAAAATCCGGCCAACATGCTGGGTATCTTTGAAAATAAGGGTTCCATTGCAGAGGGTAAGGATGCGGATTTGGTAGTATTAGATGGAGAAAACAATGTAGCTGACGTATTTGTAGGAGGCAGCCTGATGAAAAAGTAGTCAACAAAATAGAAAAACAGTGGTACAATATAGGCAGGAGATAGGAGATAGTTTTATGCTAATCATTCTGACTCTCACCCTGGTGGTAGTTTCTATTCTGACTCTTTGTGTAAAAAAAAGCAGGGAGTCCATCTATATGTTTGGCCTTTGCCTGAGTCTGATGCTGGAAATATGTGGAGTAATAATATTTATTGCCAAAAAGGGAGGTGTATCTCAGGAAGTAATGCAGTTTCTGTATATCTCCCAGTCGGTCCGGATCAGAATACAGTATTTCCTGATAACGTTGAATCAATTAGGTTTTTTAATTGCGTTGGGCAGGACACTCTTTCCTTTTTTTTTGCTGGAGCTGGCGATGTGTTATTCTATGATTCCCTTTATTCGTACCAATACCTGGATACAAAAGGCAGTGGCATTTTTGCCAGCAATCACGCTGATAGCCTACCTGCCTGGAATTTATAGAGTCCTGTGTAAACCCAACGCTTTTTTTAAGAAGATACTGGTCAATGGCTCCCTGTTATGGATAACAGTCTATCTGTTGATTGCTGTAGCCTTGCTGTTGTGGGAATACTATTCGATTACCATGAAGTTTTGTAAAAGGCAGTTTGGTCAGATTGGTGTGGGACTGATAGCACTGACGGGAATTTATGTTCTGTATTATCAGCAGGATCCGGGACAGGTGTACCACTTTTACAGTTCCCTGGATCTTTGGAACAAGGGAGTGGGCTATCTGCAGGTACATCCTTCCCTGTTCAGTTATTTTTTATTGGTGATTGTCAGTGTAATTTGCTGTATTTTTGGGTTTTACAGTCTGTTACGATATACCAGCAGTAATCTGGAGGCAAATAAGGAAGACGTGATTATGGAGCGGAAGTTTAATACAGCTAAGGTGGGGGTATCCATGTTCGTCCACAGTATGAAAAATCAGCTTCTGTCCAGTAAGGTAATCTATAAGCGGATTCGGCAGCTTTATGAGCAGCCGGAGGTAGATATGGAAAAGGTCAGAGAGTATGTACATACGCTGGAAGATTTTAATAATACCATGCTTTTGCGTATGGAGGAACTGTATAGGTGTGTGAAAGCCAATGCGATTTACATGATGCCGGTACATATTTCAGAGATTGCCGAAGATGCTGTAGAGCGCTTTCATAAAAAGTATCCGGAGATAACAGTGGAAATTAAGTTGGGAGAAGTGTCCTTTATTCTGGCTGACAAGGTTCATTTCTGTGAGGCTCTTTATAATCTGTTGATTAATGCTCAGGAGGCAGTGATAGAGGCAGGAAAGCAGGAGACAGGACAGGTGGTTCTACAATGTCATAATGAAAGACTCTATACCATTATTGAAGTCAGAGATAATGGCGGTGGAATGGGAAAAGGAAAGGTAAAAAAGGTATTTGACCCATTTTATACCAGTAAAAATTCCAATTATAACTGGGGGATGGGACTCTATTATGTAAGAGAAATTGTAAAAAGTCATCTGGGATTTTTAAAGGTGGAAAGCAAAGAAGGGGAGGGCAGCAGTTTTTTTATCCTCCTGCCCAGATATCAGTAGGCAAACCAATAAATGGGCAAACCAATAAATGGGCAAACCGTAACAGTTCAGCCCATGTCATCATTGGGCGCTTCGCTCATGTTCTGTGTCATAGGCTTATTCATATAAGCATGATTCTCCTGTGACGCAGAACATGGCTGAACTGTTACAAGAAATCAATCTATTGGCAAATTCGGATGCATGAAAGGATAGAAGGCTATGGCGGATAAGATCAGGATACTGATTGCGGACGACTTTCAGTTGCTTAAAGAGGATATAACGGAAATTATCAATAAACAGCCCGATATGGAGGTGGTGGGTGATGCCTCCAGTGGACGTGAAATCGTCAAGCTGGCTCAGGAGATAGAGTATGATATTATTTTAATGGATATTGAGATGGAGCAGTATAATTCCGGAATCCTTGCCACAGAGGAAATCCGGGAAGCCAATCCGTCTGCTGGTATTATTTTTTTAACGGCTCATGAAACCAAAGAGATGATTGTAACGGCTATGGGAGCGGGGGCTTTGGACTATCTGGTAAAGGGCTGTGAGGAGGAAGAAATCCTGCATCATATCCGTTGTGCCTACAAGGGTAATCCGATTATGCAAAGCAGAATCCATGAGACGATTATGGAGGAGTATATTCGACTGCAGAAAAGTGAAAGAAGCCTTCTGTTTTTTATCAATAATATTTCTAATCTGACCGCTGTGGAGAGAGAACTGATTAAGCTGCTGCTGCAGGGATACAAGGTAAATGCTATTGCAGGAATCAGGGGGGTAGAAAACAGTACGGTAAAGACGCAGATTAAAGGGCTGCTCAGGAAGTTTGGATGCAGCAGAAGTAAAGAAATTATCCAGATTATTCATGATTTAAAGATAGAACATTTGTTTTGAAGCAGTAAAGGAAGCAAGCTGAATCAAGAAACAGAAAGGATGGGAAAAGTATGGGAGATAGTCTTCTGGTGGTACATGGGGGAGGACCTACTGCAGTACTCAATGCCTCTCTCTATGGTGCGGTGGTAAAGGCAAAGGCATATCCACAGATTAAGCACATTTATGGAGCCAGAAATGGTACAGGAGGATTCCTAAGGGAAGATTTGATAGAACTGGGGCAGATACCGGAAAAGGAATTGGAGCTTTTGCTGCAGACACCAGGCTCTGCCATTGGTACTTCCAGAGATGCCCTGGAGCAGGAGGAATACGATAAAATGGTAGAAATTCTGCTGAAAAGGGGTATCGGCTATGTACTGTTTAATGGGGGAAACGGAACCATGGATGCCTGTGGAAGATTGTATAAAACCTGCCAGGAAAAGGGGCTGGATATTCGGGTAATGGGGATTCCTAAAACCATGGATAATGACATTGCCATTACCGATCACAGTCCTGGCTTTGGAAGTGCCGCCCGTTATATCGCCCAGAGTGTGAGAGAGGTATGTGCAGACGTAAGAGGACTGCCTATTCATGTGGTGGTAGTAGAGGCATCGGGAAGGAATGCAGGCTGGATTACGGCAGCCAGTGCCTTGGCAGGGGATGCGGGTGGAGATGGACCGGATTTAATCTATCTGCCAGAAAGACCTTTTGATGAGGAGCAGTACATAGAGGATGTAAAAAAGCTTTTAGAGAAAAAGAAGGGAATTGTAGTGGTAGCCAGTGAAGGCTTGACGAATCAGGAGGGAAAGCCTATCGTAGAGCCTATTTTCCGAACAGAAAGGGCTACCTATTTTGGAGATGTGAGTACCCATCTGGCTAAGCTGGTGATTGAGCGGCTGGGCTATAAGGCCAGGGGGGAGAAGCCGGGACTTTTAGGCAGAGCCTCTATTCTACTGCAGAGTCCCATTGACAGGGAAGAGGCTAAACTGGCGGGAGAATTAGCTTGTCAGGCCGTATTGGAGGGAGAAAGCGGTAAAATGGTAGCCTTCCGCAGAATTTCTGAGAATCCTTACCGAATGGAGCCTTTTTTAGTGGCTATTGATGAGGTAATGATGCATGAGGCGACTATGCCGGATATTTTTATTAATGAGCGGGGAAATGGAGTAACAGAAGCTTTTAAGGACTGGTGCAGGCCATTGTTGGGAGAGGAACTGCCCGGAATGCTGTCCTTAAACTAAACAATATCATGATGCTAGGGTCAAAAGGTCATCTGTTTTCTTGCTTGCATGAAAATAGATGACTTTGGGACCCACAAAACATGAGAAAGTAGCCATTTTTCGTAGAAAAATGTGCGGATTTCGAATCTTTTAGGATTTCGTGAGCGTGA
>JAFXJR010000084.1 GCA_017532145.1 Lachnospiraceae bacterium
AACAGCAGGTTCAAATTTTGACAGGGAAGGTAATGTCTTATCTGTACTGACAATTACACGCCCTGAACCTTTTCCTGTCTCTATATCCTGTGTACTTAGGCTGCTGGTATCTACTTTCCCCTCGTATTCCTGAATTAAATCGGAAACTATACGATAAAATTCTTCTATCGTATCTGTTTCAACAACATCCTGTTCCTCCTGCTGGCTATACTTTTCCATAAACATCTTTAACATCTTCGCGCATTCCGCTCGGGTAGCCTGCCCTTTGGCATCCAACCGGAAGGTACCATCTCCATTAGGCTTTCCACTGACCATCTGTGCATCTACTGCCCATTGAAAAGATTCTACTCCCCAGCTGCTGATAGAAGAAACATCAGTAAAGCTGCTAATATCAGCTTTTCCACTGACATTATAACCTGCCGATTGTCCATACAAATAGAGCATTTTCGCTATCTGCTCTCTGGTAATATTATCGTCTATTCCATAGCGTCCATCCCCATAGCCATTGACCATTCCTTTCTGATTAGCCCAGAGAATAGCTGAACTATACCACTTACCGGCAGGCACATCTGAAAATTTATTCGTGTATTCCACAGAAGGCTCTCCTGCCATACGGTAAAGAACGGTAGCAAACATGGATCTGGTCAAGGGAATATCCGGTCGGAACTCTGTGGTTCCAGTAATATTGCTCATAATATTTTTATCATAAACATATTTTACACTTTCATACTTCCAGTTACCAGACGCTGCCGAAACATCCGTAAAAATAAACTTCTTTTCTCCACTCTGTCCCAAATTATTTAAAGACTCCTGCTTTTGCTCTTTTTCCACTGTGTATGTTCCAGCGTAAGCAGTCACAGGAGTAAGCCCTAAAATTGCACTGAGAACCAAACACAAGAGCTTTCCTTTCTTAAGCATTCTACCACCTCATTATCCTTTCCTCTTCATCTGCATTTATCGTATTTTGTTTATTTATAACTAAATTCTAATCTACCCCCCCCCCGATTTAGTCAAGCGTTTTTTCCTTATTTTTCAAGGTTTTTTAAATTTTTTTGTAACTATTCACTATGTCTGTACATTTGCCGTACTGACCGTATGAAAATGTAGTGGCAACGAGCAAAAACTGAGGTAAGGAAATGAAGGTAATTAATGATATAAAATTTCAGACACAGAAGTGGGGACAAAGCAATCACCATTCCTGTGTCTGAAACTTTTCATCTATTCATTACTGAGATAAAGCAAGAGGATTTATCCCATCTGCTCCAAGGTCTTTCTGATTTCCTTAATAAAATCTCCACTGTTTAACACAATGACATCCTTCAGCGAGGTAATCAGTGCCAAATCCTTCGTCATCTTTCCTGACTCAATCGTACCCAAGGTAGCTTTCTCCAGCTTGTCTGCAAACTCCATCAGCTCCTTGTTTCCATCCAGTTCTCCTCTTTTCCTTAATGCACCTGTCCAAGCAAAGATGGTAGCCACTGAGTTGGTAGAGGTCTCCTTTCCTTCTAAATGCTGATAATAATGCCTCTGCACCGTACCGTGTGCAGCCTCATACTCATAGACACCGGAAGGAGAAACCAGTACGGAGGTCATCATCGCCAGAGAGCCAAAGGCAGAAGAAACCATATCACTCATTACATCACCATCATAGTTTTTACAGGCCCAGATAAATCCACCCCTGGCTTTCATTACACGGGCTACAATATCGTCAATCAGACTGTAAAAATATTCAATGCCTGCTCCCTCAAACTTTTCTTTATATTCTGCTTCATAGACCTCCTGGAAAATATCCTTAAAATTATGGTCGTATTTTTTGGAAATGGTATCCTTTGCACCAAACCACAAATCCTGCCTGGTATCCAGTGCATAGTTAAAGCAGGCTTTCGCAAAGCTTCTGATAGAAGCATCTGTATTATGTACTCCCTGAAGAATACCTGACTCCTTGAACTGATGAATGGTTTCTCTGGTCTCTGTCCCATCCTCTGCCATAAACACCAGCTCTGCTTTACCGGCACCAGGAACTTTGATTTCCACATTTTTATAAATGTCTCCATAGGCATGGCGGGCAATCGTAATGGGCTTTTCCCAGTTTTTTACACAAGGCTCTATCCCCTTTACCACGATAGGAGCCCGGAATACTGTACCATCCAGTAAGGCACGAATCGTACCATTAGGGCTTTTCCACATCTCCTTAAGGTTATATTCCTTCATCCTTGCTCCATTGGGTGTAATGGTAGCACATTTTACGGCTACTCCATACTTTTTTGTAGCCTCAGCAGAATCCACCGTTACCTGGTCGTTGGTTTCATTCCGATACTCCAGTCCCAAATCATAGTACTCTGTCTTCAAGTCAATAAAAGGCAGCAGCAATTCTTCCTTAATCATCTGCCAGAGAATCCTGGTCATTTCATCCCCATCCATTTCTACAAGGGGAGTAGTCATCTTAATCCTGTCCATTTCCATACTCCTTATTTCTGTCTATTTTTTATCGCTATTCCAGGGCAGACTTCCCGTAGTTCTTCTTCCCTTTCCTACTTTTCATCATACTATTATTCCAAAAGTATTGTCAATGATTAAGCGGATTTTCTCCACATAGCAGAATTCCTCCCGTTACTTTTCACGCCACACCATGTACTCTGTTACGAAGCGTAGTGAGAACACACAAATTCAGCCAATGTTTATATGCAGGCGATGCCCGTTACTATTTACCACTCAGCTGGCTGAAGTGTGAAGGGTAACTCTTCCCTTGAAAATCCCTGTGCATCTGCCGAAGACCCTCAAAGTAGCTGCCCAAATCACATATCATGGAGTCCATTTTTTACCATATTGTCATAGGCATTAATAATGTGCTGATTAGCCAACATTTCTGCCTTATCCTTATCTTTGGCCTTAATTGCCTCCATAATCTGTCTGTGTTCCTCATTAGATACCTGTCCCCGCCTACCAGCCAGTGTTTTTTTTCTCACTCTGAGAACGTATTCATGATAATCCACCAAAAGTCTCTCCAGTTGCTTGCTATGGCAGGCTTCATAAAGAATTTGATGAAACCGATTGTCCAACTCTGCCAGCTGCTCCATATGTCCTTTAGCTGCATGGAAATCTGCCAAATAGACATTTTCCTCCAACTCGTCCAGCTGTTCTCTGGTAATATTCTCTGTAGCCCATCTGGCACAAAGTCCCTCCAGTAGGGAACGAATCATATAGATATCCTGCACATCCTTGGAAGTAATTCCGGTAACATACGCTCCCTTATTCGGCACAATCTGCAGCAGCCCTTCCAGCTCCAACTGGCGAAAGGCTTCTCTTACCGGTGTTCTGCTAACCCCCAGCTCCTCACCGATAGCCACCTCCTTCAGTTCTTCATATTCCTTGTATTTTCCACTGAGAATATCTTCCCTTATCTTATGGAAAACTCTGCCCCTGAGAGAATACTTATCCGTCACTTCCTGTTTCACATCATAACGTGCCATAACCTATTCTTTTGCCCCTTCCTTCGTTCCCAATGGTCAAGCTGGAATAATTATTCCCAACTTTTGACAAGCTTTCTCAATCTGCTCCAACAATTCTTCATCCGTCAGCACCGTTACCCTGCCTCCTGCATATTCTTCATCTACCCACGCTTTTATTTCTTTTACCAGACTGGAGTTTTTATCTACCTGCTTCTCACCCTGCAGACGGAAATAGGTATTGATCCAATGGGCTATTCCTGCCAAGCCGGAGGTATTGCTTACCGCACAGAGTACCGGACGGTTCAGAAACTTTTCTGTATCAAATATATTATAAATTTCTTCATCCTTTAACAGACCATCCGCATGGATACCTGCTCTGGTCACATTAAAATTCTTCCCCACAAAGGGAGTTCTCTCCGGAATATGATAACCAATTTCTTTTTCATAATACTCGGCCAGTTCTGTAATCACCCGAGTATCCATACCATTTAAGTCCCCTTTTAGCTGTGCATACTCAAATACCATTGCCTCCAATGGAGTATTTCCGGTACGTTCACCAATTCCAAACAGAGAGGTATTGACCCCTGCACAGCCATAGAGCCAGGCGGTAGTAGAATTAGAAACCGCCTTATAAAAGTCGTTATGTCCATGCCATTCAATCAAAGAATGGGGAACTCCTGCATGAACATGCAGAGCGTAAATAATCCCCTGTACACTTCTGGGAATTACAGCTCCCGGATAATTTACCCCATATCCCATCGTATCACAGGCACGAATCTTTATGGGAATCCCATACTCCTCCATAAGCTTCATCAACTCTACACAGAATGGTACCACATAACCATAAATATCCGCTCTGGTAATATCCTCCAGATGGCATCTGGGACTTATCCCTTCTTCCAAACAGTCTCTGATTATACTAAGATAATGCTCCATAGCCTGCCGTCTGTTCATTTTTAATTTCAGAAAAATATGATAGTCTGAACAGCTTACCAAAATCCCTGTTTCTTTCATACCAATCTCCCTGACCAGACGGAAATCCTCCTTACTGGCTCTAATCCAGCTGGTTACTTCCGGAAACGCATAGCCTCTTTCCATACACTTATAGACTGCATCCCTGTCTTTCTTACTATAAAGAAAAAACTCACAGGCACGAATCATTCCATTGGGACCACCCAGGCGATGCAGATAGTCATAAATCGTTACAATCTGCTCAGCAGTATAAGGCGCTCTGGACTGCTGGCCATCCCGAAAGGTAGTATCGGTAATCCATATCTCCTTTGGCATATTATGGGGTACAATTCTATCATTAAATGGAATCTTTGGTACCTCCGAATAAGGAAACATATTACGAAATACGTTAGGTTTGTCTACATCATCTAAAATATACATATGTTCTTCTATTTTTAGAAGATTATTTTTTTCATTCATCGTCACCGGACGATTCTGAAAGGTATTATTTTTCTCTTTCATTGGCTCCTCACTCTCCTCCTACAGATTAAAGCAAATCTTCACCGTCTGCTTTGCTGCTTATCCCTAACTGAATAAGTATAATTGTATACAATCATACGATTTGTGTCAATATGCAATTTTTATCAGCCTGGGGATATTTACCATTCCCCATCCTTGCTTAGTCCAGGGTTCATTCATATCTGTTGCACTATAATTAATCTTTCTTTTTACCTGCTCATTGGTTAGCTGAGGATACCTCTGCAAAAGTAGGGCTGCTGCTCCTGAAACAATAGGAGTTGCCATAGAAGTACCACTCTTTTTTATATAGGCGTTTTTATACCCACGAAAGGTTGACCTGCACGTGGAGCTACAAGAAATAATATCAGTTCCGGGAGCTACTACATCCGGTTTTTTTACTGCGTAAGGAGTAGGCCCTCTCCCGGAATAATCTTCACACAAAGAACGTTTTCCTGGAAAATATCCTCCTTCATGGCAGCCTACAGTAATTACCTTTTTACTGGCACCAAGAGGGGATATACTCATAGGAGCAGGTCCCAGATTCCCAGCTGCACAAACTACTACCAGTCCACTGTCCCAGGCCTCATCTACCTTCTCCAAAAGTTCACCCATTCTGGACTCATCGGAAATATGACCAATTCCTATGGATATATTTAATATTCTTATTTTATATTTCTTTTGATTTTGCAGTACCCAGTCCATTCCCCTGCACATATCTTCAATACATCCATCCCCATTTTTATCCAGCACCTTTCCCACAATCAGCCTGACGCATGGACAGATACCTCTATACATCCCTTCTGATGCTCTGCCACTTCCTCCAATACATCCTGCTACATGAGTTCCATGCCCACTGTCATCATAGACTCCTTTTCCCTTTTGAGTAAAGTCAGAAAAATCTTCTATTCTATCTTCAAAATCAGGATGATGACTGATTCCTG
The DNA here is from genome assembly GCA_017532145.1 of Lachnospiraceae bacterium. Lineage (GTDB taxonomy): Bacteria > Bacillota > Clostridia > Lachnospirales > Lachnospiraceae > Kineothrix. The sequence goes on from JAFXJR010000084.1 coordinate 5,861, forward strand.
TATCTAATATTGCCACCCTGATTGCATTCTCATAAGATACTCCCCCTACACAGGCTCTGACTATTTCATCTGTGCAACCAATCTGTTTTCTAACTCTTAACATAAAATGCCCCCGGCTTTTTAATTAATCTATGCCGGGAGCATCTTACCGTTCCTATTCAAATTCAACCGTTAATTATAAATTCCATAAGTACCAGAGCCGTTTGCCTCAAACTCTACACAAACTGTTCCATCCACAGTTACTGTACGAGCCTCTATTCGATCCAGCTGTCCATCCTCATCCAGACAAACTATCTGAAGATTCCGAGCATCAATTCCCTTAGGCTTAGGCATAGTTACTATTAATTTTCCCTTACCTGCTTTCGTAACAGGTATCATCGTTCTGGTCTCATACAATGTTAAATCATAAACCTGAAGACTATAAATCTTTCCACCGGAAACAGCCTTTCTATAGGCTGCTGCAATTTTGCCTCCATCCTCCTGATTATCTTCAATCTTTAACAGATAGCTCTCCTGCATATCTTCCATTACTGCTGCAGGTGCTGGTCCTGAAGACAGGGTACTGCTATTCACTTCTACCTGTATAGTTGGCTCAGTTTTTGGATTTGTAGCCGGTGAAAGATAGGTAAATCCTTCCTCTGGTACAGAAACCTTGTAGATTTCTCCATAAATCTCTACTTCTTCTGGCACCGTTCCTGATGTTACATTCCTCTTGTCCATACAACAGAATTTTAACTGTAAAATACCTGGATTTTCTCCTGAAGGAGCCTGCTGTACGCTGCAGATAAAGCCTCGAAAGCCTCCCATTTCATAACTCAGTACAGAACGATCAATCTCTGCAGCAGTAATGCTATCATCTACTACAGCTACATAGACATCCTTCAATATGCTTTCTCTATAGTCTGTATGAGCAAGGCGGGTTGCTGTCTTCTCATAAGACATGGAAGGAAGCTTCTTTCCAAGAAATACCGCTACCTTTGTTTCATCCGTTTTCCCTGTAAGAGAAATATCAAAGGCCATCAATCCAATTTTCTGTACAGAGGCAGGAATCTTAATTGTACCAATAGGACAGCCTTTAAAAGCTCTGTCCCTGATTTCCACTAAGCTGTTGCCCCCGGAAACAGTCTTTAAATTGCTGCATCCTGCGAAAGCTTCCTCACCGATAATCGTCAGACTGTCTGGTAAAGCTATGGAAGATATTCTGCTGTTTCCCTTAAAAGCTCCCGCTGCAATCTGCTTAACACCATCAGGAATCTCTACCTTACTCTCCAAACTTGAATAAGCAAGAAGTATACCATCCCCCACTATAGTAAAGGGAGATGTTCTGTTCTCTTTGACTTTTTCTATCCATCCAGTTTGATCAAAAGCAGATGGCTCTATTTCTGTCACTGTAGAAGGTATCGTAATCTCCATTAAATCATCACAATGATAAAAGGCCCCATATCCAATTGATTCCACTCCTTCCGGAATAACAATGGAAGTCAGTCCGGATCTGGCAAAGGAAAAATCACCAATTTCTTTTATTGTAGCCGGAATCTCATAGGTCTTTAAGTCACTGCTGTTATAAAAAGCCTGATCTGCAATTTTTTCGTTATTTACAAGTACATATTTGAGAAGACCGTCTCCACCGCTGTTATTGACAAGCTTGGTATTCGGACTATCTTCTTCTGTGGGACGTATGTTTCCGGACAACACATTAGAACCTTTTCTATCCATTAGTACTACCGCATTTCCTGCTACGATACGTGTCTGTCCCAACAGTCTTCCAATACTCTGTATCTGATTGCTCACAGAGCCTGTGCTATTTTGAGCCTTTTCCTTATTTTCAGCATCCAGTGCTGCCTGTTCTTCTTCTGACAAAATATCATCGTAGGGATTCTTCACTGAAACTGCTTTTACTCTTTCTTCCTCAAATTTTGCTGCTCTGGAGCCTTCTTCTGCCAAAATAGACAGCTTTGGACAGTTATCGAAGGCCGTGGCATGAATATCCCGTACAGAAAGAGGAAGCTCAATCTCTCCCAGACTGCTGCAGTCAGCAAAAGCCTTCAGACTGATACTTTTTAACGAATAGGGAAAAATAACCTTGGTTAAATTCTCACAGTTGGCAAAAGTATAATCTGGAATATCCTTTACCTTATTTCCAATAGATACCTTTTCCAGCTGGTCACATCCCCAAAAAGCGTTTGTTGCTATCGTTTCTATGGTGGAAGGCATAGTATAGGTTCCAAAATCATAGCCTGGAATTGCAGTATAGATGGCTTTTTTATCTTTACTGTAAATTACACCACCAGTATAAGCCAATGCAGTATTTCTCGTGCTTAGTGTAACCGATGAAAGTTTATTACAGTCTGCAAAAACACCGGTTCCCAGCTCTTTCAGCTTTCTGCCCAGACTAATGGACTCCAAACTGCTGCAGCCACTGAATGCACCATTGCCAATCGTCTCAACATTATCAGGAATCACTATTTTCTGCAATGAACTACAGTCAGCAAATGCATTATAATCAATACTTTCCAGATAGCCCGGCAGTTCCACCTTCACCAGCTCTGTATGCCCAGCAAAGGCTTCTTTTCCAATATTTCTCACGGAGGTGGGAATAGACACGGCGCTAGCCGTGCCTGTATATTTTACCAGTGTGTCCCCTTTCATCTGGAAATCAGAAGTCGAAACTGATCCCGCTTCAACCTGAGCAAAGGGAAGCGGGATGATTGCTGCCAGAAACAGCAGCAATATCCCCAATAAAATTTTTGCTTTTTTACACATAGGCTCCCCCTTGGCATTAAGCCACTTTTACATTCTTTTGTGTCTTATCCTTCTTACAGAACAGCACGATAGAGATACATGCCAGTCCTATGGACAGGAACCACTTTGGATGAATAGGATCACCTGTCTTAGGAGTGCTATCTACAACACCTTCTGACAGATTGCCTCTATCCACATAGATGGTATAAGGTGAAAAGTGTGTTGCTGTAAACTGGACGCAAGGTACTCCATCAATCGTTGTAAATTTGGTTGCTAAATCTTCCAGCTGTCCATTTACTACACTTGCAGCCTTGTTGTTACCTGCATACTGAATCAATGCATCCGGCAGAGGCAGGGTAATATCTACAGAGATACCTGATATATTGGTAATCTTGGTCTGTCCTGTAGAATCATAGATACTAATATCCATAGGCAGATAAGCAATATTACTTAGATCACCATATCTTGCTTCCAGAGCAGCAATTACTGCTGCTGTTGCCTGTGGATCTTCTGTAATTTTTACAATATAGTTGTCAGAGGATCCATTAATATTCGCTGATGCCAGTCCAGTATTGGAAATACCCGGCTTATTAATCTGTACTGCTGTCGTTGTATTACTTCTTCTTGTATTTCTGGAGCTTGAATAGTTTCCACTTACAGAAGAAGCCGTCTTAAAGTTGGCTGTTACTGCCACATCGTTTGCTGGCATAGTAAAGGTTGTCGATACTGCTGACTGGTTCACGAAGCCCACACCTGCTGAAGAGCTGGTCCAATTACTGAACACCGTACCGTCTGAGGTTGCATAAGCGTTAATATTTACGATGGTTCCTGCTGTATATTCTCCGCTTCCACTTCCACCATTGACTACTACCTTATATTTTTTATTGTTGCCGGATACCGTATTACCGGAAGAGTCACTGGAGCCAGAGCCTGAATTATTTCCATTGTTGCCGGAGTTACCATTATTACTATCTCCACTCTGATTTCCGTCTCCATTACCACTTCCATCTCCAGGTGTAGAATCACTTCCTGTACCACCGCCTGTTGTATAAAGGGCAATTACATCTAAATCCTTCGTTACATTCTGCCATGAAGTCGCAGGATACCATCCAGAGAAGGTCTGCCCCTCTTTTTTGGGATGTGCAGGCTCAATCGCACTTTCTCCTTCTTTTACCTGCTGGGTCTTTCCAATCATCTCTGTCATTTCAGCATCTGCCCAGAAGTTTACCACATAGATACCCGGCTCTCTGTCAGAATACTGTGCATAAATATCAATATTGTTTGTAATCGTTGAATAATCTCTATCCCAGCCAATGAAGACCTTGCCCTCAATTTCCATTAAATCCTTAGAAGGAGCGATTGCACTCTTTCCTTCCTCTACCTGCTGGGTATATTCTGTCATCTCTGCCTTGTTGATATCGAAGAAACGAACCGTATAGGTGGTTGCTCCAATAGGCTCATAAAGCGCCCAGATTTCTGTATTGTCTACGATAGGATTATAAATCTCTGCACTGGGCTGCCATCTTACGAATACATAACCTTCTTCTTCATGATCCGGTGCATCCTCTGCTGTCAGCTCAATACTCTCTCCATCCATAACCTTTCTTTCTTCAATCAGGACGGGGTTTTCTTCATCCATCGCATCAAACAGCATAACAGACCATCTTACTACCATATCCTTATCTGTTGTTGTATCAATATAATCATATAAGGTAGCATAGTCAGCTGCATTACTATCCGGCAGGCAGACAAACTCAAAAGCATCTATTAATCTGGATTCATTGTCAAAGGTCAATCCATCATCATTGGTATAACCAAATGCATCCGGACCAATATTTCCTACACTGCTGGGAATCGTTACAAAGCCAAGGCTAGTCGTATTCCAGAAGGAACCATTGCTGATAATTCTTGCCGTATCTGGAAGAACCACATCAAACAGTCTGTCGGTTTCAGCAAAGCACTTATAAGGAATAGACACTACATTACTCTTGCTTAAATCTACTTTTGTTATTCTATCTACATCCATGAAGGCTTCCGGTGCAATCTCAGTCACACCTTCCAGTTCATCAGGACCAACCGATCGAGAGCCTACCAGAATACCCCTGCTCTCCAGACACTCTATAATCTTTACTTTAGCACCCTCTGCATTAATTCCATAGATAACACCTTCTTCACAGGTAAAGCTCAGACTTTCCGGGAAGGATACATGAGGAATCTTGGTACATCCACTAAAAGGTCTTAAGCCCAATGTGGTGGTCTCAGGTCCAATTTCTGCTGCTGTCAGTTCTGTACAGCCGTCAAAAGCATAGTCACCAACCGTCATTGCCCCACTGATATAAGCATTTGCCAATACCGGCATTCTACCAAAGGTATAAGGATCAATTGTTGAAATACTCTTTGTGGTTACAGACAATACATCTGGCGCTTCTTCAGACACATAAGCATCGTCTACCTTTTCTCCTGTAGCCAGTACATTTCCTTCCTTATCCAGTCCCGAGAACAATCCTTCCTTGATAGAATTGACTCCCATAGGAATTACAATATTCTCTACACCATTTTTAATGTTTACCTGGTTCTCTGTTAAGGTACCGGTTCCAAAGGATCCTGCAGCCTCTGCCGCAATTGTATCTGTTACATATGGATATTTATACTTATCAGCAGAACCTTCCTCTGATTTAAATCCATTTTTTACATCTTCCTTAGTTGCAAAGTCCTGCAGTTCAGACATCTGTGTTTCAGGATTGTACATTACTGTCAGGTTAGTAGGGATTCCACTATAATAGGTAATATAGGTCAGTGGCTGCTCCCCTGCATTAATCTTGGAACTGGACTTCATAGCAAATTTAAAGGGTTCTGTATTAGTTCCGTCTTCCTTTTCAATTGCACCGGTAAAGCTTAAGAAAGGTGCTTCTGTCAGGAAGGTCTCATCCATACATGCATCACCTTCTGCTCCACCATTTATATGCTGATCAGATACTACCTGAGTAGCAAAGGCATCTGCACCAATCGTCATCAAATTAGCAGCATTGGTGAAAATAATATGTCTCAGATTATGGCTTCCTTTAAAAGCATTTGCTCCAATATCTGTCAGGCTTCCGGGAAGTGTTACCTTCTGAATGGAACAGTTATCATTAAAACTTCCTTCTACAATAGACTGAATACCATAAGGTCCAATCTGCTCTGGCATTACAATCTCAGGCACCTTGGGATTGATTCTGTTTCCATCGGTATCTTCTACTCTAAATTCAATTAACTGTCCAGCAGAATTAATGACATATACCAGACCTACAGCTTCACCGCTCTCACTTACGCCAGGCTCTACAATTTCATACTTATCCTGTCCCAGATATTTAAAGGCAATATGCTCTACATTTGCCATATTATGTGACGGTGTCTTTTCTGTATTATTCGTTCCGGATACATATCCTGGAGCTTCAAAATAAAAATCATTACCTACATCTGCCACAAAAGCTTCTACATCATAAATTCCGTCTACCTCTCCCTGACTGGTATTTGTTCTGGAAAGATGATTCGGATCCGCGTCTGTTACAAAATCCAACTGTTCACTGGATGTCTTAATAAAGGCCAGATTTTTACATCCCATTACAGTAGACAGATGGAATACATTCTGTCCTTTGTGGTTTTCTCCATGATAAGAATCAGGCAGAGTCAAAGACTCCAGGGAAGTACAGTTTGCAAAAGCCTTATAACCAATCTTGCTAAGTGTATGGTTTAACTCCTGTCCTGCTCCTACGCCTCCCATATGGATGGACTTCAAATTGGTACAGTTTGCAAAACAGAAATCACCAATTGCCTGAGTCGCTGTAGGCAGAGAGAAGCTCTCCAGTAACCTACAGTTATAAAAAGCATGGTCACCTAAGGTATGTAAATTGGTATAATAATCCATATTTACCATTTTCAGGTTTGCACATTCTGCAAATGCGTAGTTACCCAGGATGGCCAAACCATTGCCTGGATTGAAAACACTTAAGTTTGTACAGTTATAAAAAGCATAGTTTCCAATTCCATTCAGGTTAGGACCAATCGTCAGGTTTACAATATTCGCTGCTGCCTTACCTTCTCCCGTACCACCAAATACACTTTCGGCACTGCTGGAAACGTTGCCGCTTTCTACCTTCCAAACCTTATCTGTTGCACTATAGGTTGCATACTGGTTACCAATATACTGTACAGTAACGTCTTTAATTCGATCATCCTCTGACAGCTCTACCAGCCTCCAATTTGGATCATAGGCATCCGTCATAGCTTTTGGATCAGCACTGTAATTTTTGGAAGCATCATCATAAAAGAATAGTTCCCTTCCTGTTACTGCCCATATATCCTTTGTTTCTGCTGTACAAGGCATGTAAGACTTAAAATAAGGAACATCTACTTCAATAGTCGTGTCTACATAATCGTTAAACTGTCCATCTCCATTGACATCCTCAGTAGACAGGACACTTTCAACACGAACTTCCTTTCTGATGGTAATTTCTTTATAATACAGCGGCCTACCCTTCTTATTTGCTGCTGCATATCCGCCATAGGTTCCCTGAGAATCCGTATATTTTACATAGGCATCTACCTTGTCCGGAATTACCAGGTTACCACCCTCCAGTGTCTGTGTTTTTTCGTAACCTACGATAACCGCTGATTTATTCTGATCACTGCTTAAATCGTAGTTACCATTTTTATCTACATAGGCAAAACGGAAATTTCCGTCCTCCGTCTGATAAATCGGTGTATCCGGCTGAATCTCCGGAATAGCCGTACTTTGAGAGGTGACAAACGGGTAATCAGCACTTCCCGTCGTCCAACCATCGGTAGCCGCTTCTGTAGGCTGAACAGGAATTGCCGTTACAACGAGTGCTGAAATCATAAACAGGCATCCCAGCGTCTTCCTTAGCTGTCTCCTCATCTTGAAATTCTTCTTTTTTGTGTTTTTGCCCTTGGTCATTGCGCTCTCCTCCGCCGTAAAACATTATTTATTGAATCCTTTTGGCAACCACTACGAATCTTCCATCCGTCTGTGAATTGTCGCAGGTTGATAAGGTGAGCAGTTCATCTCCGTATCCCGCTGTTACACCTGTGTCGTATAACGACATCCGTGCCATTTCCTTCATATTGGAATTAAATTCCTCCACGGAACCGGCATCGATAAACTGGTAATATTTAAAAGCGATTTCATTCTCTTTCAACACCCTTGTCCGAAAGACATACATCACCTGATATACGCTCTTTTCATAAATGGTATCAAAATGAATGATACTATGCTCTTTGTAATAAGATTCTTTGGCATATTTCTCCAAATCCCCAAACATCTTGCCCGATCTCATATGGTGTCCATATAGAATCAGATTTTGTGACCGGGGGTAGGCCACACATGCTGCATCCATAAAAATACTTCCATTATTATCCTTTTCCTGATTAAAATTGTGATTTAGATAATAATCATTATTAGATGTCTGCATAACAGGATAGTCTATTATTGTATCGTCAATTTTAAGCCATCCAATTAGTTTTTTGTTCTTATTAAATAAAGTTTTATACTCATCCAGCACCTCCGGCAGTTCAATTTTTTCTTCCTCTCCCCTTAAAATGATGGGTTCTTCCCTATCAGCCGCCAATACATCACTGTTTTTCAAACTGGCAAGCTGTTCATAGTCCGCACTGGAGCGTTCAGCCAGATAGTAATACCAAAAGAAGTATCCAAAGCAGAATACTGCTCCCAAGGCACATATCCCCACCAGCAGCCGCCGGCGTTTGTCTCTGGCTCTCAGCTGTACAGCTATCTCTCTTTTCATCCCTTCATCCAAATCATCCAGGGAAATTTTTCCATCTTTTTTGTTTAAATCACTCCTCTGCTTCGACTTTTTCCGTTGTCCCTTCTGACTCTTCTTTCCCTTTGTGTTAGACTGGCTTTTATACTTTTCCGCCAATTCATAAATCTGGTCGTCAAAGTCGTGTCCCACCATGGTCTCAAACCGATATGCACCGGCCTTCATCCGGGTATAAAGTGCCAAAACCTCCTTCGGATTTTCCAGATTAGTCTCTGCCCTAATCTGATCTATCTTTTTTTTATCACGCAGAGCAGCAGCATAGTCTGCCCCGGTACGAAACTGTCTTCCTTCTACTGTATGACCTGCTGCCATACTTTCCTTCTCCTCTACCTACTCTATCTGTAAAGTGGTACTCTTTATATTTTACTATACCTTAAAATTAATTCAAGTATTTTGTCCATATATTGTAGAATTTTTTTATTTTTTTTATGATAAGCGGAAACAATGGCAAGCCCTGTCACATAGTATAAAGCATAACCAATAACAAATTTGGAGGCAATACTATGAGTGACTTAACAGCTACACATTGTGGATGCGAAACAAACAACAACAATTCCGGATGCGGTTCCTTTCTCTGGATCCTGATTCTCCTCTTCTGCTGCAACGGAAACAACGACGGCTGCGGCAACGGCATCTTCGGCAACAATTCCAGCTGTGGCTGCGACAGCATTATCTGGATTTTGCTGCTACTGAACTGCTGCGGCAATAACCATTCCATCTGCTGCTAATCAGCCCTGTCTATGGGGGAAATAGGCTCACAGGAGCCTATTCCTCCTTCTATCATTGTTGCAGGAAAGCAAGTATATTTCCCTTCTGCACTACATAAGATTAAAAAAACAGCCAGGGTTAAGGGATTGTTATGGAAAATCAGGAACAAGACAGGATTAGTGCTTTTGACAGTCTATATACCACCAACCATATCCAGATGATGAAAATTATGCTGCCCTATTTCGATGCTGCCATGCGCAGCCGGATGGCCGTATACATCAAATATATGGAATTTCAATATGCACTTTCCTGCTGCGGATCACATACGTTCGCACTGCATGGATGCGGACAGGAATCCGGGCAGTCGGAAAAAAGGCTTAATATTAACCATATCTGTGCCGAAATTCTTCCCTTTTGTACAAAGGAGGAAAAACGCCAGATTGAACAGTTATCCGGACTGATGCATTCCATGGAAATGTACAAGGAAATCAGTACTGCTATGGAAATGTTCAAACAGATTTCTCCTGACCTTATGCCGGACTTTTTCCAAAATCCTCTTCCTGACGGAGAGGATACTTCCCCAAACCCTGCCGATCTTATTGGGCTGCTGACAAATACGCTCTCTCCTGAGCAGAAAGCTATATTTGAAATATTTGGAGGTAATCACACACATGATTCAAAATGAATGGATGAAAGACCCCCTGGTAGCAGGAATTCCACGGGAAAAACTGGATTTTCTTCAAATGCTGGTTTTTGAAGGCCAAAAGCTCAGCCGTGAACAGATGCTTCCCTTTCTTATGTCAGCAATGAAGAAAGGGCAGGCTCACAACGTTTCCTTTGACGAAAAAGAAACCGATGCCATTATTACTGTATTACGTAAATACGCTTCTCCCGAAGAAATTGATAAAATTAATAAGCTGATGTCTCTTAAAAGAAAATAACCCATCAGCTACAGAATATCTATCAGTCTAAAAATGAGGATAGTCAGTCACTATCCTCATTTTCCATCTGTCTTTAGCTACGACTTAACCTTTTACTACAATATTCACCAGTCTGCCCGGTACATAGATTTCTTTCATAACCGTTCCATTCAACTTGTCCTTTACTGCCTCTTTTCCGGCTGCTATAGCATCCTCTTTGGTAATATCATGAGCAACCTGCAGAGTAGCCTTTACCTTGCCATTGACCTGCACTGCAATTTCCACGGTAGCCTCTATAGTCTTTGCTTCCTCATACTCCGGCCATATAGTCTGATATACTTTGCCTTCAAAACCTGCTCTCTCCCAAAGTTCCTCTGTGATATGAGGAGCCACCGGATTTAATAGAGTAAGCAGAGTCTTAAATTCTCCCCTAGTCACTGCACTCTTTTTATAAAAATCATTGATAAGAGCCATCATTGCAGCAATAGCTGTATTATACTTTAAGTTCTCAAAATCACTGTCTACCTTTTTAATGGTCTGATGCATCTTGGTTTCCAAATCTGCACTATATCCTTCATCCTTTGTCAGAAAATCCTGCAGCTTCCATACTCTTTCCAGAAACCGTCGGCAGCCCTTTACTCCATCCTCTGACCAGGAAGCACTTAAATCAAAGGCGCCAATAAACATTTCATAAGTACGCAGAGTATCTGCTCCATAATCCCTGACAATATCATCAGGATTTACTACATTTCCTCTGGATTTACTCATTTTTTCTCCATTGGAGCCTAAAATCATCCCATGGGATGTTCTTTTCTGGTAAGGCTCCGGACAAGGTACTACCTTCTCATCATAGAGAAACTTATGCCAGAACCTGGAGTAAAGCAGATGCAGTGTAGTATGCTCCATCCCTCCATTGTACCAGTCTACCGGCAGCCAGTATTGTAATGCTTCTTTGCTTGCCAAGGCATCTGTATTTTTGGGATCGGTATAACGCAGGAAATACCAGGATGAACCTGCCCATTGGGGCATGGTATCCGTCTCTCTTTTTGCTGCTTTTCCACAAACAGGACAGGAAGTATTTACCCAGTCTGTCATCGCTGCCAAAGGAGATTCTCCATTGTCTGTAGGCATATAGCTTTCCACCTCCGGCAGCTCCAAAGGCAGCTGGCTTTCCTCTAAGGGAACAAATCCACAGGACTCACACTGGATAATCGGAATAGGCTCTCCCCAGTAGCGCTGTCTGGAAAATACCCAGTCTCTTAACTTAAAATTAGTTTTTGGAATACCGATTCCCTTCTCGTCCAAATGCTCAATAATCTTCTTCTTGGCCTCTGCCACAGACAAACCATTGAGGAAATCTGAATTAACCAACGTTCCCTCTGCTACATCAGTATAGACTGCCTCCTGTACACTCACCGGACTGCCGGCAACTACCTCTACAATAGGCAGCTGAAACTTTTTAGCAAATTCCCAGTCTCTTTCATCATGTGCCGGAACCGCCATAATGGCTCCTGTTCCATAGGTCATCAGTACATAGTCTGAAATCCAGATAGGAATCTCCTGATTATTAACGGGATTAATAGCAGACAATCCATCAATCGCTACACCTGTCTTATCCTTTGCCAGCTCTGTTCGCTCAAAATCAGACTTCTTAGAAGCCATCTCCCGATAGGCAATAACCTCCTCCCAATTCCCAATCTCTGACTGATACCTGTCAATGATGGGATGCTCCGGGGAAACTACCATATAGGTTACACCAAACAGAGTATCCGGGCGAGTAGTATAGATTCTCAGCTTTTCCTCCTTACCCTTGATAGCAAAATCCACTTCTGCTCCTTCTGACCTGCCAATCCAGTTTTTCTGAGAAACCTTTACTCTCTCCACATAATCCACACCATCCAAATCCTGGATCAGCTTATCGGCATAAGCAGTGATTTTTAACATCCACTGGCTCTTTACCTTCCGTACCACCTCAGAACCACAACGTTCACACACACCATTGACTACCTCCTCATTGGCTAACCCACCTTACAGGAAGTACACCAGTTAATAGGCATCTCACTTTTATAGGCCAATCCTGCCTTAAACAGCTTTAAAAAAATCCATTGTGTCCATTGATAATAGTTAGGGTCTGTGGTATTAATCTCTCTCTCCCAGTCAAAGGAATATCCCAGAGAATGAAGCTGCCCTTTAAAACGCTCTACGTTATTCTTTGTTACCATTTTAGGATGAATGTGGTTTTGAATCGCATAGTTTTCTGTTGGAAGGCCAAAGGCATCCCATCCCATAGGATACAGTACATTATATCCCTGCATCCTTCTCTTTCTTGCTACAATATCCAATGCAGTATAAGGCCTTGGATGCCCCACATGAAGCCCCTGCCCCGACGGATAGGGAAATTCTACCAATGCATAATACTTAGGCTTTGTATAGTCGTCGGTGGTAGCAAACGCCCTTTCCTCATCCCATACCTGCTGCCATTTCTGTTCCACCTCTCGGTGATTATATGGTTCTGCCATGTCTGTGACCATGCTCCTTTCAACTTCAAACTTCATTCTGTAAACTGCCCCTGCCTTAAAAATCATCACTTATCGCTTATGGGCTTCCTGCGCAATGAACCTTATTCCCTTCCATCTCCGCCGGCATAAATTCGGACAGTTCCTGCCCTATCAATTTCCATGACAAAAATGTACCATAAATTTTTGTTTTTGGCAACCTTAACCAACCCCTCTGAATAATCAGGCTTTCTATTCGAAGTTACCAGTCACCTGTCAGTCTGCTGACTGGTAAATGGTAACAGGCATAGCCTCACTTCTCCTAAAAAATAGCCCAATAGGCGGTATTTTCTATAATAATCAACTGCTCAGCCGCATCAAAATAATTCCAGTTTTTTCCTGAAAAATACTGCTGATATACTTTTTCGTCCATGGCTACCTTTTGAAAGCTTCTGCCGCTTACTACATTCATTAACGTATTGCTGACTGTTCCCAATGCCCTTTCATTGATTTGATCCGTCTTATAAGAGACGTTATTATAGCTGAAGGGACTGTCTATATCGTTTACTACTGCCAGCTTTTCTACCCTCTGTCCTGTAGTCTCCTCATAGTCCAGGATTTTTTCATACACCATCATTGCATAGGTTTCATCCAGAGTATTACTAATCATATGATTAGTAACCACAATATTACAAAAAAGAATCTGAACCAGTAAATATCCACAGCTTATGTAACATAAAATAACTCTCATCCTCTTTTGGCTGCACCAGAAGGCAAGCAACAGCAGCATAGCCTGTGCCACATAAAAGAGGCAGATAAATCGGGGATAAGTTCTGGTATCATGCTGTACCAGAGGAAGAATATAGACCATACCAAACATGGCTGCTGCCAACAGCAGAAAGTAACCGCAGGCTTCCAGCCGCTTTTCTTTAACATATTTCCATAAAACAATACCTGCTGCTGTCAATAAAACCAGGAAAGGCAGCCAGACTTCCGGAAGAAGCCCCCGACTATCCATTAAAATTTGTCCAAAATCCCTAAAGCATATCTGAAGCTTCTCTCTCCAATTTCCCCAACTGACAGAACGGCCTGCCTGTGCCAAAATCCCCAATCCTTCCAATAGATGCAAACTCAAAATATTCAACAGACCTGAGCCTATGGAAAGACAACCGCAAAGCAGCTCCTCTCTCACTGTTTTTCCCGTGATTTTTCCCTGATTTTCTACAAATATCCAGGCAGAAAGCAGGATTGCTCCATAGATGACTGCTGCCTGATATTCCATGGTAGAAAGGAAAAAGAAAAGGAAGGAGGAAAAATACTTCTTTTTACTAAAGCACCATACCCCCAGAGTGGCCAACAGGTATGCCATACCAAACATCAGCCCACACTCTCCAAACATAAAGGATTCCGCAAACAGGACATTGACAAATAGTAAAGACGTCAGTCCTAGCCAGGTCAACCTCTCTCTCAGCTCAACCCCCTGTCCGGTAATCATATCGTTCAGTCCCAGCTTTCTTTCAAAACAAATCTGCACAAGACACAGAGCCAAAGCCAGCAGTAGTATCTCTGCCAAAGCCGTAATTCCTGTATGGTCTGTGGTAGATAAGCCTATTTGATACAGAAGATAATCCTGTAACGCCACCAAATATCGGCCATGCTCCAGCATAATCCTCATATCTGCCTGGGGCTGCAGCATATGCGTCAGCGTATCACAGTTAAATGACTGACGAAACATACCTCCCCAGGCCAATACCAGGATAATCATATTTAGCAGATACCGATTGTAATTTTTTATCAATAGCTTTTTTAGCATTTAAAAATCCTCTAATTCACAATTGCTCTTACTCCATGGAGGTCATAACCTTCTGTATATTTGATATGGATACTGTCTCCTACCTGATATTTTATCACCTCAATCAGTGCTAAGTCTGATAGGTCAAAATCAAAGATATCCTCATGATTTTCCAGACAGATATAATAATGGGTGGTTCCCTCCAATACTACAGGAGCAATACTCTTAATCCTTCCTGTTAGCTCTTGATAAAGGTCTGTATTTTCCGAAACAATACCATTGGTATCCAGAAGCTGGGTATAATTTTTTTCACATTCCTGCACCGTATCCCCAATGGCTACCCACTGGTACTTCTGTACATTTACCATCGCATATTTTTTCACCAGACCCGCTGCATCCTTTAACGCCATAAAATAGGTGGGCTCATCTGCAATATTTAACAGCAGAGGAAACGTGGCCTGATATCCCAGATTCTGTACCTGCCCCTCTGCAGAAGACATAGCCGAATCCTCAATGGCTCCCTCTACCCTGTAATATCTGGTTTCCATTGTCCGTTGGTTCATCAGAACAAAGCCTACATTGGACTGATCTCCATTTACACTGGTTACTCCTGTATACACCCATACATCATCCTCCAGAGCAATATAGTTATAGCCATTAGTAGACTGAAGACAGTCCTTCTGCCCCAGAATGGAATTCAAATAACCATTTTTCAGGATGCCATGATAGTCATACAGCCGAGTCAGCAGTTCTGCAGAATGTACCTTATCTATCCACGGAGGGACTTCATCCAGTTCATACTCAATACATTCACCGGTAATGGCATTACAAAGGACTACCCGTCCCACAGTCTGTCCTCCAAACAGCCCAATATTAAATTTTTTTACCGGGCAAACCCAGAATGGTGTACCTTCTTCATCAATCTCAAAGAAAAGCTGGTCGTCAAAAATATAGGTAGGAAAACGAAATCTCAGATGTCGGTAAAGATTTCTGTTGAAATATTCTGATTTGGAATACTTAATGCCTTCCTCCAACTTGATACACTCTGTATCCTGAGTGGTCATATCAATCAGCATATAGGCCGGAATACCTTCCCTTTGATTAGTCAGCCATTTAATCGGACTGGCATATTCTAAAGGTGTTACCCGTACCGGTACTCCCCGATAGTTAATCTGTGTATAATCCTCTGCCACCTCAAACTGAGAGACCATCTCAACCATACTCCCCATCTTCCGGTTTCCCAGCAGGGAAGCCGATGCCTTATCCAAAAGAGGAATCGTATGATAGTCCACTTCCTTGATATCTGCTGTAAATTCCCTTTCCTGTATGGTAAGCAGAGCCTGGTATTTTTTCGCATTCACAATAGGGGAAGACAATACACTTCCCACTATATAGACAAGGATGGTTATCAAAAGCAATCCAAGGAGTACCTTAATTCCCTTACTTTTTTTCACCTCCCTGCTCCATTCCAGTCCCTGTTTTCCATCCTTTTGCAGACAGTTTCTTCCTCCTACCTTGAGGGTATATGCCCCCAGTATCACTACCAAAAGGGTAATAAGAAACATCCAAAAGCCTGCTGAATGAATATTGATGGCTGGTAACGCAATATAATAATACAAAAATGCGGTTACCAATACGCCCACTACAATAATCAGATTTCTTACACTTTTTTTCATCTATTAGCTCCTTTCCCTATCATAGACGAAACCTCACTGCCTTCAGGTGGTAAGAGAAGCCTTTTTCTTCTCTCCACATTGTTTATTGCCCTCTGTCTCCTTCTTGAACAGACGGACGCTTACACAATCGGACTCCTTAGCATTATAACTTTTCTGTAAATAAAATACAAGTAAAACAGGATACAGCAGCTTTTTACAATCTACTGTATCCTGTTTATACTCTTTTTTATGTTATCTTTCCGCTATATGGCTAAGCGGCTATTGTCTTATTTCAGATAGATATTCTGACGAATTACCTTAATTCCCAGCTTCTGATTACTCCTCACTGCCCTCAGCAACCTTAGCTGCTCTGGCTGCCACTTCTTTTTCCTGCACATCCCCCGGTGCCTGCTCATATCTGGCAAACTCATAGGAATAGGTACCCCGACCACCTGTCATAGAACGCAAATCTGTACAGTAACCAAACAATCCTGTCATGGGAATATCTGCCTCAATAATCTGCTTGCCTCCGGAAGGATGCATTCCCAGTACCCGTCCTCTTCTCTTATTCAAATCTCCCATTACATCTCCGGTATAAGCATCCGGTACTTCTACCTTTAAAGAGGCAATAGGCTCTAACAGCACCGGCTGTGCTTCCATAAAGCCCTTCTTAAAAGCCTGAATAGTAGCCATCTTAAAGGCCATTTCCGAAGAATCTACAGGGTGATAGGAACCATCATATAGTACTGCCTTTACTCCCACAACCGGATAAGCTGCCATAGGTCCTTTCAATACGGATTCCTGAAGTCCCTTCTCTACTGCTGGGAAGAAGTTTTTCGGTACAGCACCTCCCACTACCTCCTGCTCAAACTCATAGGGCTTCTCCAAATCTCCGGAAGCGGAGAATCTAATCTTTACGTGACCATACTGCCCATGACCTCCGGACTGCTTTTTATACTTATATTCCACATCGGAATTTTTCCGTACTGTCTCTCTGTAAGCTACCTTAGGTCTGCTTAACTCTATTTCTACCTTATATTCATTTAAGAGTCTGCTGGCAATAACCTCCAAGTGCAAATCTCCCATACCATAGATAAGGGTTTGCTTATTTTCTGCATCATTTACTACCTTTAAAGTAGGATCTTCATGCATCATCTTCTGCAGAGACTGGGAAATCTTATCAATATCCGCCTTATTCTTTGCCTTATAACGCATATAAGTATAAGGGGTAGAAATAGCTGCATTGCCATACTTAATCGTTACTGCCTTGGTCGATAGCGTATTACCGGTTCTGGCACCGGTCAGTTTGGCAATTGCACCGATATCTCCCGCATGCAACTCCTTAATTTCCACAGGCTTACTGCCCTGAAGGATATACAGCTTACTTACTTTCTCTTCAATATCCTTATCACTATTGTAAATCATATCATCAGCCTTGAGTACACCAGAGCATACCTTGACCAGAGAGTACTTTCCAATAAACGGATCTACAATAGTCTTAAAAATATATGCCGATTTTGCCTTGGAAAAATCATAATTCGCCTCAAAAATCTCATTGGTCTTCAGATTAATACCAGCAATCTGCCTGTTCTCTGGACTGGGCATATATTTTACTATATCATCCAACAGGGTGTAGATTCCCTGACATAGCAAACTGGAACCCATCGTCATAGGAATGATTGTTCCATCCAGTACATTGCTGCGCAAAGCCGCTCTAATCTCTGCCTCAGAGAAAGTTTCCCCGCCAAAATACCGCTCCATAAACTCTTCACTGGTCTCTGCCACTGCTTCCATCAGCGTATCCTTACAAATCTGCAGGTTAGCCTTACTATACTCTGGTACCTCACACTCTACCACATCCTTACCCTGCCACCGGAAAGCATTTTCTCCGATTACATTTACATAGCCTACAAATTTTTCATTTTCCCTGATGGGTAAATGGAAGGGCGCCATCTTTTTTCCATAGGCATTGGTCATATCTTCCACTACCTGACGGAAGGATGCGTTATCCACATCCATATCTGTAACAAAGATAAATCGGGGCAGCTTATACTTTTCACACAGTTCCCAGGCTTTCTCCGTACCTACTTCCACACCGGCCTTTCCCGAAACCACAATAATTGCTGCATCTGCTGCACTGACAGCCTCCTCTACTTCTCCCACGAAATCGAAAAATCCGGGAGTATCCAAAATATTGATTTTCACCCCATCCCACTCAATGGGTATAACAGAAGTAGAAATAGAAATCTGCCTCTTTTGCTCTTCTTTTCCAAAATCACTGACTGTATTTCCATCGGCTACCTTCCCCATCCTGGATGTAATACCGGATAAATATGCTATTGCCTCAACCAGGCTGGTTTTGCCGCATCCCCCATGCCCAAGCAATACTACGTTTCGGATCCTGTCAGTTGTGTAAACATTCATACAAATTCCTCCATTATGTGCTGATTTTGGGTATGTTATCCCGGCCGCGGGCAAAATTTACTAACAGCCTTAAAACCCATGCGTATATTTTACTAAAACTTTTTACATTTTACAAGTAAAATCAAACAATTTGCACATATTTTTCTTTCGTTGACTTTCACGCGTTGCAGTGGTATATTGTGAATGTCTTAATCAACCTGTGCGTAACCTATCAAGAAAGAAGGAAATCATATGATTATTGTAATGAAACCGGGAGCAGCCTCCCAAAGTATTGATGCTGTCGTTTCTTTTGTAAAAAACAGTGGTTTACAGACCCATCTCTCCCAAGGTGAAGAGGTGACTATTATTGGAATTGTAGGAGATAAATCCAAGCTTCCTACAGACAATCTGGTAAGTTTTAAGGATGTAGACCGGGTGGTGGCTGTAACAGAAAGTTATAAGCTGGCCAATAAAAAATTTCATCCTGAAGCTACTACCGTAAAAGCCGGTAATACCATAATCGGTTCGGATACAATGACCATTATGGCCGGTCCCTGTGCGGTAGAATCCGAAGAGCAGCTTATGTTGATTGCACAGGCAGTTAAAAAAGCCGGAGCCACCTTCCTTCGTGGAGGAGCCTACAAGCCCAGAACCAGCCCCTATTCCTTTCAGGGACTGGAGACAGAGGGACTGCGTTATATGCAGCAGGCTGCCAAAGAAACCGGACTGGCTACTATCTGTGAAGTAGTCAGCCAGGAAGCTATTGAGTCAGCAGTAAAATATGTAGATATGATTCAGATTGGTGCCAGAAATATGCAGAACTTTATTTTATTAAAGGAAGCCGGCCGCTCTGGTCTGCCTGTTCTGTTAAAGCGGGGATTATGTGCCACTATCGACGAGTGGCTGAACGCAGCAGAATATATTATTGCTGAAGGAAATCCTAATGTGGTACTTTGCGAAAGAGGTATCCGTACCTTTGAAACGGCCACTCGCAACACCTTAGACCTTAGTGCAGTTCCAGTACTGAAGGAAAAGACCCACCTTCCCATTATCGTAGACCCTTCCCATTCCACTGGAGCCTACAAATATGTATCTCCCATGGCAAAAGCTGCCGTTGCAGCAGGAACTGACGGTCTGATGATTGAGGTACATGATAACCCTTCCTGTGCTTTGTCCGATGGTCCCCAGTCACTTACCTTTGAAAAATTCCATAAGCTGATGGATGAACTGGCTCCCTTCTGCGAGCTGGCTGGACGCAGACTGGGATAAGGATAACCAAAAGGAAGGAGGTATCAGATGAAAACCCTAACCATAGGCTTTATTGGTCTGGGATTAATCGGAGGCTCTATTGCAAAAGCTCTCCGCTCTGCCCTGCCAGACATTTTTATTCTGGCCTACGATAAAAATCCTGCTACTTTGGCTCTCACTCTGGAAGAAGGGGTTGCCAACCAGATTACTTCCTGTATTGATGCTTCTTTTGCTGACTGTGACTATATTTTTCTTTGTGCTCCTGTTTCTGGTAATGAAGAAAATCTGGTTGCTTTGTCTCCCTTCCTGTCCCCCTCCTGTACCCTTACTGATGTGGGCAGTGTCAAGGGAACTATTCATCAGCAGGTAGAAAAACTGGGGCTTTCTGCTCAGTTTATTGGCGGACACCCCATGGCAGGCAGTGAACGCTTTGGCTACCCTAATTCTAAGGCACGTTTACTGGAAAACGCCTATTATATCCTGACTCCTGCCAAAGGGGTTTCCCCGAAACGCATTACTTCCTATCGGGAGCTGGTAACTGCCATGAAGTGTATCCCTTTGGTACTGGCACCACAACAGCATGATTATGTAACGGCTGCCATCAGTCATCTGCCTCACCTGATTGCCTTCTCTTTAGTCAATCTGGTAAAGGATAGTGATTCTGAAGAAGAAACGATGAAGATGATTGCTGCCGGAGGCTTTAAAGATATTACCCGAATTGCCTCCTCATCTCCTCAAATGTGGGAGCAGATTTGTCTGACCAATACAGACAACATTATCCAACTGTTAGACAGCTATATAGACTCTCTACAAAAGCTTCGTGGTACTCTTATGGAGAAGGACGGTCAGCAGCTGTACCATTTTTTTGATACTGCCCGCAGCTATAGAGACTCCTTTATGGAAGTATCCAGTGGTCCTATAAAAAAATCTTACTCCCTTACGGTAGATATTGCTGACGAACCAGGTGCTTTGGCTTCCATTGCCACCATCCTTGCTTTGCACCAGATTAGTATCAAAAATATAGGTATTGTGCATAACCGGGAGCTGGCAGAAGGTGCACTCCGCATTGAATTTTATGAGGAAACAGCCATTCAGACGGCTACCGATATCTTAATCAGCCGGGGGTACCCTATTTATTAATATCCATAGTCTTTTTAAGAAAATACTGGTTGAATCAGTATTTTCTTAAAACCTCCGGCAGATGTACACAGATTTTTAACGGAAGATTCCTCTGTGCGGAGAAAATCCGATACATACTATACGATTACTTAACTGATTGAAAGGAGAAAACCTGGCCATGTTATCAGAAAAAACTAAGGGATTAAGAGGTGAGATTACTATACCGGGGGACAAATCTATCTCCCATAGGGCTGTTATGCTTGGTGCCATTTCTCAAGGAAGAACTGAAATCAGAAACTTTCTGCAGGGAGCAGACTGCCTTTCTACTATCCAATGTTTTCGCAGTCTGGGTATTGAAATTGAAAAGAAAACAGAAGCGGGAAAGGGATGTGATGAGGATATTATCACTATCTATGGAAAGGGACTGGAAGGGCTGTCAGCTCCCTCTCATCCTTTGGATGCAGGCAACAGCGGCACTACTACTCGTCTGATTTCCGGTATTCTTTCCCCTCAGCCCTTTGATACGATTCTTACCGGGGATGCTTCTATTAAAAGTCGTCCGATGAAAAGAATTATCGAACCACTTGCCTTGATGGGAGCCCGTATCCAAAGTATGAAGGACAATGGGTGTGCACCACTCCAAATTCAGGGAACCCCTCTGCAAGGTATCCACTATTTCTCTCCAATAGCTTCCGCACAAGTCAAGTCTGCCCTCCTTCTGGCAGGACTGTATGCAGAGGGGGAAACCTCTGTGACTGAGCCTATACTAAGCCGAAACCATTCAGAAATTATGCTGTGTACCTTTGGTGCAGAGGTAAAAAGTGAGGGAACAACGGCTACCATCCAGCCCAGACCACATCTGGAGGGACAGAAGATTCTGGTTCCTGGAGATATTTCCTCAGCAGCCTACTTTATTGCAGCCGCCCTGTTGGTTCCCGGCTCCGACCTAATCATTCGTAACGTAGGGATTAATCCTACCAGAGACGGTATCCTTCGGGTCGCCCAAGCTATGGGAGGGAATATCCGCCTTGAAAATAAAAACGATAAGGGAGAGCCTACTGCAGACCTGCATGTATCCTACAGCTCTTTAAAGGGAACAATTATCCAAGGAGAGCTTATCCCGACTTTAATTGATGAACTTCCTATTATTGCCATTATGGCTGCTGCTGCCCAGGGAACTACCGAAATTCGGGATGCTGCCGAATTAAAGGTAAAAGAATCAAATCGTATTGATGTGATGACTAAAAATCTTTCTGCCATGGGCTGCCGGATTACTGCTACAGAGGATGGAATGATTATTCAGGGAGGAAGTCCCTTGCATGGAGCTTCTATTCAGACTCACAAGGACCATCGCATTGCCATGAGCTTTGCTATAGCCTCACTGATTGCAGAAGGAGAAACCCTTCTGGATGACAAAAGTTGTGTAGATATCAGCTATCCCGGCTTTTATTCCGATTTGGAAGCTTTAATGAAATAAACACCAGGCTATCAAAGGATTTTCAATATACATAACTACGACAATTGAAAGGATTTTATTCATAAAAAAGAGGACTGACAGGAAATAGACAGCCCTCTTTTTATTACTTTCTTCTTGTACAATATATCTTATTTATATTGTTGTTTTCCTACGGTCTAGTTACTTTATATTTATCCTCAAAACGCTTCAGCATCGCTGCACATTCTGCCCTTGTTGCCTCTCCCTTGGGATCCAGACGATAAGAGGTATTCTCACTATCATTGGGCTTTCCGCTAATCATCTTTACTGCCACAGCCCATTTCATATATCCAGCAGCCCATGTACTTACCGTTTTGTAATCAGTAAAGCTATCCAGAGCAGCTACCTCACTCACCTTATACTTACATACCTTATCGGCATATTCATAGAGCATCTTAGCCATCTGTTCTCTGGTAATATACTCATCCACTCCATAACTGCCATCAGAAAAGCCGGAAACAATCTTCTTTTCATTTGCCCAGATTATGGCATTACTATACCACTTCCCTGCTTTTACATCGGTAAAACGGTTAGTAAATGTGACTTTTTCTTCTCCTGCCATACGGTATAATACAGTAGCAAACATAGCTCTGGTCAACGGACTATCCGGATCAAAGAGAGTAGTGCCTGAGATTCCGTTCATAATCCCATTTTCATAGGTATACTTGACACTCTCATACTTCCAGTTTCCCTTGATTATCTCCACGTCCGTAAAAGGCCATGGCTTAGGAGTTACTGGTGTATCTCCAGAAAGATTGCCTGACTGCTTCTTGGTAAAGCTTCCGCTTACGGTTACATTCTGCTCCGGCATTTGGAAGCTGTAGCTGTTCTCCGATACCGTGGTCAGTTCCTGTGCAGTTCCATCTGCTCCCTTTACAGTAATGCTTTCTACCTT
>JAFXJR010000085.1 GCA_017532145.1 Lachnospiraceae bacterium
ATACTGAGGGAAGTGAAGGACCCTATCAGATTCTGGAACGAGCCTATGTCCATCCACAGTGTGACCCAAAGACGGTAGAACTCTACTTTAAAGAACAGCTCCATTTTCTGTGGTGGGGACAGCATCATTTTTCTGAGTATTGTCTGATTACCCGTACTCAGTTTGAACATATTGTACAGACAGCAAATAAAATCCTTTTAGAAAAACCGGTAAAGGATTCATTGGTAGAGGAGTTTCACTATTATGTGAAATTATACCAGCTTTACTTTGAATGGGAAAGGGAGAAGGAGAAAACATTTTCAGAAGTATGTAGAATAAATGGATTGAATTTTCGGGAAGCAGTTGCCTATTATTATTCGATTTGGTAAACTCCCATAAGAAAGGAGTAACAAATGAAGCGATGGAAAGCATATTTTACAGATGCCTTACATCAGGAGGAGATCCAGATTATTAATACAGAGGAAGCCTACAATTCCAATCCGCTTTTCTTTACTTTAGAGGGGATAAGGTTTCAGGGGACAAGCCTGGGGGAATTTTACCTTGCCGACCCTACACAATATCTTATGGCAAAGGAAAGATTCTGTCTATTAAAATGGGGAGGCTATGACAATCCAAGATCCCTCACTGCCAGTCCCTACTGTTATTCTTTGCAAAGATATACCTTAGAGGTAGAAATCCCGATAAAAATCCTGCGAAAAGGGGATGGAAAGGAAGTCCAGGGTATCCTGCATATAGCTTTTGGCTATGTGGAGCATGATAAAAATAAGAACCAAAGCCAGTATTTTTGTGATAAGATGCGAGTGTATTGGGATGACGAGGTGGTGTGGGATTTTTCTCTTTTAGTAGATGGAAGACGCTATACCAGTGACAAAAAGACGTTAGATTTTGAGACTGCACTTCAGGATATCTGTAAGCAGATAGGGCAGGATTATACGATAAGGTGCTGTTTTACCTGCCAGTACTCTGAGTATTCTCCCTATGGCAATGATGATTATGGAACCATACTTTGTTATGTTAGACATAAGGAGGCTTGTTTAAGAGTAGAGGGAAAGGACGATTTCTTTGAATATCTGGAAGGGGAGGATTGTGATAGACGGCAGGAAACCTATTGGTGTCAGGAGTATGAAATACGAAATAAAAGTGGAGGTTATCGGGGATTTGTGGAGGGAGTAGAGTAATCCGACTGAAAGGAAATTTATGAATTGGTTATCTGATGGGTTGTAAAACCTCTGGTTGTAACTGGTGGGGAAGAATAAGTATGTTGTCAAAAAAGGGAAAAAGAAGGATGGAGTATAGGGGACGTATCTGGTATTGGTTTGTAAGAGCCAATCTGTTAGGTATTCCCAAAATACATATTTTCTCGAAGGATAAAAAGATTCATTTGGAATATCCTCTTTTTGACAGAGAGGTACCAGTGGTGCCTTACTATGTCAGACAGCTTTTATCTATCTATCTGGAAGAAGAAAAAAGGAATGAAAATGATACAAAAAATAAATATGGCAAATGCTAAGGGTGACTTAGTATGTGATTCATGGGATGAGTTAGAAATGCTGATAACAAAAAGTACATTAAATCCCTTTGATGATATTTGGCTCAATGGAAAGGCTGCCTATCCTTGCCTGGCTATACTCATCCATGGACAGGATGCCTGTGTCCACTATTTTCTCAATGACCAAGGGGATATGTGGCAGGCTGTGGGATATGGAGACAGGGATGTTGCTTTTATCAGTGATGGCGAAAAATCGGATATGCCTGCTGATGCTGTGATTCCTTTTGAACAGGCATTGGTATGTGCAAAACAGTTTTTTGAAACCTTAGAACGGTCGAATAGTGTGGAGTGGAGAGAGCTATGAAAAAATTTGATGAAGATTACATTTTATTAGAAGATATGGTTGATGACAGCTATTATCCCAAATTTCTTGTGGATAAAGTGAAGGAGCTGATAGTACCTATTATCAGCTTGTTAGAAAAGGGAGAAAGGAATAAGGAGATAATACAAAGCGAGTTGGATAAAATGACTCTTGCGATTAATGATTTGCAGGAGGAATTTGAAAAGAATGATAGTGAAATTGAAACTGTGGCAAGAGATAGTATTTACAGTACAATAGAGTATATCCTTGAGTGGTTTCATATAGATATTAATACGGAAACTGCATTGGGAGAAAGAGATTGGTAATTCTAAATCCAGATTGATAGGTGAGAATAGGGAAAACTGCTGGTATATGCTTTATTGCTCTATAAAAGGTGATGAAGCACACACAAGAGAGCTATATGAATGTATGTTAAATGATTAATAAATGATAATTATGTTTAGAAAGGAATCAAATGAAATCGATATTAATTAAGGATACCACAAAGGAGGAACGGATTCAGATTATCAATCAGTCCTTAAATGTATGTGGTACAGAATGTGAATTTTGTAATGGCTGTGATAATCTGGGTGGTGGCATTGTAGACAATATTTATCAGCCTTATATTGATGGCGAAAAGGAAATTTCAGAGATTAATGCAGAATATAGAAGGAATTTTGTAAATGGGTAGTTCAATTTGGTGAGGATAAATAATATGAAGAAAATAGGACTTGTTGGTGGAATTGGTCCTGCGTCAACTGTAGAATACTATCGTGGCATTATAGAAAAATGCCACAAGGAGCAGGGTGAAAATGTGTATCCTGAAATTGTAATTGATAGTGTAAATATGTGGCAGTATGATACAGCATTGTGGGAAAAGGCTTATGAACGATTGGGTGGTTATCTGATTTCCAGTCTTTCCAATTTGAAGGCAGCAGGAGCAGAACTTGCAGCGATTACTGCAAATACAGAACATATTATTTGGGATATGGTATGTGATAAATTTCCACTTCCGGTTATCAGTATAGTTGATGTAACAATAGGTGAAATAAAACGAAGAGGATTCAACAGAGTTCTTGTATTTGGAACAACATTTACCTTGCGAAGTGGACTGTATCAAAATGCTTTGATACAAAATGGTATAACTGCAATTATACCCTCTGATAGTGATATATCCATTATTGGAAGTTTAATTTACCCAAAGTTAGAAAATGGAATAGTTATTCCTGATGATAGACACAAATTGATTAGTTTGGCTGAAAAATACATTGCTCAAGAAAAAGCAGATGCTATGATACTAGGCTGTACAGAATTACCACTTGCAATTAAACCTTCTGATATTAGTGTGCCTATCCTAAATACAACAAAAATACATATTAAGGAGATTTATCAAAATGCTATTGCATAAATGATAGGATGAAAAATGGAATTCTACTAAAAAAGTTTTTGGCAGTAACTAATGGGTATTAAGGAAGTCCCCCACTACAATTACACCAAGTATAAACATAATATGATGTTGGGGTCAAAAGCATTTGACCCCTTGATGCTTACGGATTTCTTCGCGTTTCACGCTCACGAAATCCTAAAAGATTCAAAATCCGCACATTTTTCTGCGAAAAATGGCTACTTTCTCATGTTTTATGGATCCCAAGGTCATCTATTTTCATGCAAGCAAGAAAATAGATGACCTTTTGACCCTAGCATCATAATATATACTAAGTGCTAATTCCTACTTCGTGTTGAGCAGGGGACTTACATGTTTCTCTTATCATTTATTAATCAATATCTTTTCATCCTTTGTCTTATTGATGATATATATTGCATAGGATAATGATATCAGACACAAAATAATAGCATTTGCCGGACCACGCCATTTAGGTTCCGAGTTGGTAAAGGCACTTAAACTATTGAAGATGCTATGGGCAATGATACAAGGCCAAAGGCTTTTTCCTTTATAAAAAATAATGGTAAAAACAAAACCAATGGCAATCGCATAGCATATCTGCAGCAATGTTGCCATGACCTCGCGCCCATTCAGCAGGTTTACAATATGTCCGAATCCAAAGGTCACACTGGAAATAATGATAGCCTGTTTTATATGAGTCTGGCACATTGCTTTAAATAAGAAGCCTCTGAAAATTATTTCTTCCAAAAATCCCACACATAACATACTGATAACATATAAAATGGATTCAATTACCGTTAAATTCATCCGAAATCCCCACCAAAGATTGGTAGATACCAATAAGATAAGGGGGATAAAATACAAATATTGTTTTGCGGTTGCTTCCAATGGACAAAGACCATATTTCCTTTTCAGACCATTGTGATTAATCCAAAGATAGAGGATAAGGGTAAGTATGATACAAATTGGTGCAGTCACCAGTTTTTCTACACCTATCATATTGGAAATACTATCTCCAATACTTAGTAATACAATATAAATACCTATCCATATCAAGGCAAAGTTCAACTCGTTTTTATCATATATCTTCTTCATTGTGTACCTCCTTTGTGGCATAAATAGCTCCATAAAATGCTTTTGTTAACGATATTTCTAAAAGCTTCTCATCATATACTATTTCATTATTTGCCAGTATACTGGCATATCCATGAACAAAAATAAATAAAGTAGTAAATATCTCCCTGGCCTCTGCTATTGTTACTTCTGCTTCCTGCTGCAAAACCTGCATAATGGGTTCTAATTCTTCTGATTGAATTAAATCAATTAAGCTGATTCCTGTAAACTCATTAGATTGAAATAAAAGATGGAACAAATGCCGTTCTTGTACAGCAAAACGAATATAATTCATTCCTATGCTAAGCATTGGATCCTTATCATCACATTCCATATTCATAATCCAATTAGTATGATACCCAGTTGCCTGTTGATAAACCGCTTTTTTTATCTCGTCAATCGTCGTAAAGTAATATAGTACAGGCTGTGTGGAGCATTTTAAGCTTTTAGAAATACGACGGGCAGTTACTCTGTCTACGCCTTCTGTTCGTGCAATTTGAAAGGCTTCTTCTATAATCATTTCTTTTGAAATTCTTGCCTTTGGTGGCATACACACCCTCCCTTCGTATAATAACTTATATTATATAACATACATTATATTTTTGCTTTTGTCAAGCTTTTTAGATACTAACAAATAAAAAATAAGTACAGTTTTAAAACATAAAGTAACAGTATTTACTTTTCTAAAAATAGTGTTATGATAAATATCAAAAAATATCTTGATGAAAAGCTTGGTTCACAGAAAATGGAATGTGGGTGTAAAGAAGAATGAAGGATATATGGAATCCATGGCATGGTTGTATAAAAAAGAGTGAAGGCTGTACTAATTGTTATATGTATGCTAATGATAGTGCCAGAGGTCAGGATGGAAGTAGAATATATAAGGTAAAAGGTGATTTTGACCTTCCTGTAAGACGAAATCGCCAAGGGGAGTATAAAATACCCTTTGGTACAAAAATCAGAGTTTGTCTAAATAGCGATTTTTTTCTTAAGGAGGCTGACGAATGGCGTATAGAAGCATGGAAATTTATTCAGCAGAGGTCGGATGTGTTGTTTTGGCTTTTGACAAAACGTCCGGAAAGAGTAAGGAAATGTCTGCCGGAAAACTGGGGTGACGGATGGGAAAATGTATGGTTTAATGTGACGATAGAAAATCAGTTGCGTGCAGATGAACGTATGCCGATTCTGCTTGACTTACCCTTTAAACATAAGGGATTTATGGCAGCACCATTGTTGGGAGAAATTCATGTGGAAAAATATCTTATTGATGGTCAGATAGAGTCAATTCTGGTAGACGGAGAAAATTATCCTAATGCTCGTCCTTGTGATTATCAATGGGTCAAAACCCTTTATGAACAGGCAGTTTTGTACAATATAACATTTGAGTTTTTATCTACTGGTAAGTGGTTCACTAAAAATGGAAAAATGTTTCATATTTCCAATCGAATGGTTCAAAGGGAACAGGCTATAAAAAGTGGTATGCAGCACCAAGGGAAAGACGTGGAAATTAAACTTAGTCTTCCAGAACATGAGCAGCTTAAGTTTGAAATATTCACCTGAAGTAAGGAGACTCCACTTTAAGTATGTAAAATATTGATGACTACTTTATGGTAGACAGGAGTTTGTTTATATTAAGCGAAGTGCAGACAGTAAAATGAATTTTCCTACACGGATGTAAAAAAATATGCTATACTGATAATATGATGTTGGGGTCAAAAGCATTTGCCCCCTTGATGCTTACAGATTTCTTCGCGTTTCACTCTCACGAAATTCTAAAAACATCCGAAATCTGTACATTTTCTTATGGAAAATGGTTACTTTCTTATGTTTTGCGGATTCCAAAGTCATCGATTTTTATGCAAGCAAGAAAATAGATGACCTTTTGACCCTGGCATCATAATATTTTACCTAATGACAAAAGGAGGAAAAGGATATGGATGAAAACAGACCGCGTGGTCGTCAAAGGAAGGTAACAGGTGAGGGAAAGGAAATTAAACGCCGGGGACCTGGCTTGGGAACGGGGCCGGTGGGTAAGAGAGACGACAGCTTACGCAATCCTAATCAGGGTAGAGAAAGTAGTAAAGATAAGGAAAGCTAGTACATCGAATATTAATATTTGGTGTAATGGATAAAAAAGACATGACTACAAAAGGAGGAGACAGGATATGGATGAAAACAGACCGCGTGGTCGTCAGAGGAATGTGACAGGCGAGGGGAAAGAGATTAAACGCCGGGGTTCTGGTCTGGGAACAGGACCAGTGGGGGAGAGAGACAATGACGTTTCACGGAATCATAGTCAGGATAGAGGAAGTAATACGACACGCTCCGGTGGAGGACTCTCCAAAATTATTGCTTTGCTGGTGGTGTTGCTGCTTGGTGGAGGAGGGGGAATCGGAAGCTTTCTCTTTGGCGGTTCCGCAGATTCTTCATCAAGTGGGACAAATTCTACTGCAGTTACAGAACAACAGACATCTGGTGGAAGCATTATAGGCTCTATTTTTTCCGGTCTGGGAGGTGGAAGTATCTCTAGTGGATGGGATCATGGTAGTAATACAGGAGTACTGAATACCTCAGTAGCCAGTGATGCCCGTGCCAAATACACGGAGCTGATTGGCAATGGTCAGGATGAGGTTACTTTGATGATCTATCTTTGCGGTACCGATTTGGAGTCCCGCAACAAGATGGCAACCTCAGATTTGCAGGAAATGATTCAGGCAGATATTTCTGACAAAATGAATGTGATTGTCTATAGTGGTGGATGTAAGCAATGGCAAAATGATGCCCTGAGCAATAAGAAAAACCAAATTTGGCAGATAAAGGACGAGGGATTGGTTTGTCTGGAAGAAAATATGGGAAATCAGTCAATGACAGATCCAAAGACGCTGACTTCCTTTATTCAGTGGTGTACCAAGAATTATCCAGCCAATCGAAATGCCCTTATTTTCTGGGATCATGGCGGAGGCTCGGTCAGTGGATTTGGCTATGATGAAAAGTTTGCTTCCAGTGGCTCTATGAGTCTGGCAGAGATTGATAAAGCCTTGGAGTCAGGAGGTGTAACCTTTGATTTTGTGGGATTTGATGCCTGTCTGATGGCAACTACAGAAAATGCACTGATGCTGGCAAAGCATGCAGACTATATGATTGCCAGTGAGGAAACAGAGCCGGGGATTGGTTGGTACTATACTAATTGGTTGACTGAATGGTCTAAGAATACATCAATGTCTACATTGGAAATTGGAAAATTGATTATTGATGATTTTGTGGAAACCTGTGCAAAAAAATGCCCCAGACAGTCTACTACACTTTCCATCGTAGACCTGGCAGAAGCAGAGAAGACAATTCCAACTGTTTTAACTGAGTTTTCCAGAAATACCCATGAACTGATTCAAAATAAAGAGTATGCACAGGTATCGAATGCAAGAAGTGATACCAGAGAATTTAGTCCTTCCAGTAAAATTGATCAGGTGGATTTAGTCCATTTGGCAAAAAATATGCAGACACAGGAGGGAGAGGCCCTGACAGAAGTACTGCTGAGTGCAGTAAAGTACAATCGTACTTCTTCTAATATGACTAATTCCTATGGATTGTCTATCTATTTCCCCTTCCGTAAAGCAACGATGGTAGACCGTGCAGTAGGAACCTATAAACAGATTGGTATGGATGCAGAATATACCCGTTGTATTCAGGCTTTCGCCAGTATGGAGGTAAGTGGTCAGGCAGTCAGTGGCGGTACAACGACTCCTCTTCCTGCTTTAACGGACACAGTCGGAGCTGGAAGCAGTGCAGATATACTGGGACAGGTTCTAGGAAGCTTTTTGGGTGGTAATGTAAGCAGTATTTCCGGCTTAAGCAGTGAAAATATTGATTTCTTAAGCGGACGTGCTTTAAATGATGAGGAGATGGCAGAATATCTGACACAAAATTCTTTCGATGGAAGTCTGCTGCAGTGGTCAGATAGTGAAAATGGGGCAGTGATTACCTTGCCGGAAGAACAGTGGTCACTGGTACAGACACTGCATGCAAATATGTTCTTTGATGATGGAGAGGGTTATATCGATATGGGAACAGATACGGTTTATGATTTGGATGAAGCAGGAAATCTTCTTGCCCCCAAGGAGTTTACCTGGCTGGCTATTAATGAACAGCCGGTGGCATATTATCATGAATCGACAGTAGATGATGGAGAAAATTATAGTATTACCGGTCGTATTCCTGTTCTTTATAATGGAGAGCGTGCAGAATTAGTGATTGAATTTTCTAATGAAGTTCCTTATGGAGAAGTTGCCGGTGTAAGAAGAATCTATACAGAGGGCGAAACGGAAACGATAGCCAAAACCATGGATCCTGTCGTAACTGGCGATGTCATCGACTTTATTTGCGATTATTATAGCTATGAGGGTGAATATCTTGACAGCTATATGTTGGGAGAGCAGCTGGTTGTAGAGGATGAACTGTCAATCAGTGATGTCTATGTGGATAAGGATGCAGCTAATCTCACCTATCTTTTTACCGATATTTATAATCAAAAATACTGGACAAATCCTGTAAGCAAGTAAGCTGCTTCATGGCACGAAAATAGACCGGAGTGAAGACTTGCCTGTGTCAGGTGGAGGGTAAGCTCTACCTGACACACCACTTTGGTGGATAGGAGGAGCAATGATTGTCCGGAATGTGGAAACTGACAGTGTGGGATTTAAGGAGTGAGCCAGAAGATAGCGAATATCTGCTTTAACTGACAAATTTGGAGTAACAGAATGGAAATAAAAAATAAAAAAGTCGAAATGAAAGAGTTAGAAAAGTATATCGATAAGAAATTGAAAATCTGGAATATAGATACTTATCTGATGGATGCAAAGTACACTTGTAAGGTGATGGAATTATTAAACCTACATAAAATGGCTTTGTCTATATGGCAGGTAGCAGAGAAGGTGAAGACAGTAGAACTTTATCCGGCAGTTATCTATATTCCACATTTTTCTAAAGATTCCTGGATACCAATATTATGTCTGAAAAACAGAGAAAAATTTTATCATGTTTATTATCATAGCGGATGGATGTGTCGAGCCTGTTGGAGTGATAATGGCTCTGTGATCATGCCGATGAGTGAAGCTGACACTGTATATAATCAATTTTCTTTTTCGCCCATTCCTGCTATATTCCAAAAGGTAAATTGTAAAAAATGTGGAATCCCATTGCAGAATCATTTAATCTTGGTAAAGGAGGAATGATATACAATAATGAAATATATTTCTTTAGGATATTTTTGTTCCATTGCGATTGATCTTGAAAAATTAGGATTGAGAACGGAATCCTCTCCTTTTGACTGGGTGATTTCTGATTTTGAGGGAGTGATGCTGGCTATACAGGAACGTTTTGTGGACTTTTTAAACGACAGGTATCTGGCTCAAAGCCGGAAAGAGGCTGCACATTATAAAAATACCAAGTATAATATCAGCTTTTTTCATGATTTCGACAGATATATCCCTTTAAAGGAACAGCTGCCAAAGGTTCAAGAAAAATATAACAGGCGTATTCATCGATTTTATCAGTCTATATCAGAGCCAACCTTGTTTATCAGATATATTTCAGACCAGGAAATGGTAGAAGGAAAATCAAAAGAACTCATCTATATTGAACAGAATTATGAACAGATTCTTGCTGTGCTAAAATCGTTTCATGCAAAGAATGAGATATTGTTTATTGCCAATGAAGGAGTTTCCTCCGATAAGCTGGTAATTTATCCTGTGCAGAAAGACAAAAACGATTTAGTGGCAAGAAGTCCTTTGTATAAGAACGCTGTTTTATTAGAGCAATTTAGCAGGATTGATTTACCAGGTAAGCAAGAAAATATAAGAAGGTATAGGCAGAAGGAAAAAGACAAAACCAAAATATTTTATCGCTTAAAAAGTAAGGTGACAGCCATAGGAAAACGACTGTTCTTAAAAGAATATATTCATGAAAGCAGGTACTAAAGACGATGTGGACAGAATTGGATCAGCTTTATGCAAGGATTACAGATTTAAAATCCCAAAATATAATGGTTACAACCTATGGATGTGACGACAATAGAGACACTCCGGATGCCGATATATTGTGTGATTTTATGGAATATATTTATCATAACCATCCAAGTGAAAGACCAGATTGGATGGAAGCCTTCTACCAAATTTTATGCTGGCAGTTCCAGTCCTTTCATGAAGGAGTAGCTACCTATTATGAAAATTTTTATGGATTGTCAGATGATTTGCTGCTTACAAAAACGGTAAGGTTTTTGTGGGAAAATGGGTATAGGGAAATTGCAGAGAAGTATCAGCAGGGAAGGGATGCATATATATGCTGTCCATACCCGGACGGTAAGAGGGAGGATGGTAAAAAGGCAGATATTAGAGAAATTGACACTTGGATAAACTGGCATACAGAGGTGGTTTGGAAATTTTGTCTGGATGTCCTGGAACAAAACAAAGCAGAATGGAAGAAAATAAGATAAACGGAGAGATACATAAATGGAAAAAAAGAAAAAATTTATCATAGATGTGTGCTATGCGGGAGTGATTCTATTACTGCTATTGTTGGTCTGCAAATATATTTTTCCCATTTTGGTACCATTTATTATTGCTTTTGTGATTGCTACCATATTACAGATCCCGGTAAAGAAGTTATGTAAAAATTATCCTGATAAAAAAAGAATCGTTTCCTTGTTTGTAATTATTGTCTTTTTTATCTTGACTGTTTGGGGAACGGCAGTGGCAGGATTAAAGATTATGGATAGAGTCATTGGATTTTTATCTGTTGCCCCCGCACTCTATCAGCATGAACTTGTACCTGCTCTGGATTCTGTATTTTATGAAATAACAATGGCAATTCAATCTTTGGATGCATCTATTGTACAAGATGTAGATAATGCATTTCATAAATTTTTAAATAATCTAGGAAATTATATTACCGATTTGTCGGTAAACGTGGTTCACATTGTGTCTGGCAGAATTATTGGGATTCCGGGATTTATTATTAAACTGGTGATTACTGTAATTTCCAGTGTGTTCTTTATGTTAGATTATGATTTGGTCATTGGCTTTTTTATGAAGTGTATTCCGGAAGGAAAAAAAGAAATGGTAATGAAATTTCAGTCCTATGTGAAAAATACCCTTCTGGTCTATTTAAAATCATATACTCTTTTATTTTGTATGACTTATGTGGAGCTGAGTATTGGATTCTATTTGATAGGGATTCCTTATGCCCCGATTGTGGGATTAGCCGTTGCTATCTTTGATATTCTGCCTATTTTAGGTACGGGAGGAATTTTGCTTCCATGGGTAGTGATTTTATTGCTGATGGAAAATATACCCATGGCCATTGGAATGCTGGTATTATATCTGGTGATTACGGTAATCCGTAATACAGTAGAGCCAAAGCTGGTGGGAAAGCAGATTGGTCTGCATCCTCTGGCCACTCTGGTTTCCATGTATCTGGGATTAAATTTGCTGGGACTAATAGGAATGCTGATTTTTCCGGTATCCATTGTAGTTTGGCTAAATATGAAGAAAAATTCTGCTTTGGAAGCTTAAAAGGCAGGTTGCATCTGTAAGAAAGTAAGCTGTTAAGAAAACTTAGGAGAATAATCCATGAGAAAAATACTGGAATTTCCAGAAACAAATAGTCAGCTTCTGGAGAGTCAGAAGCTGGAAACAATAAAGCAATGGATAAAGTGTATGGCTGAAGACCCCAATCGTGATTGGAGTCAGGAACTGGAGGAATTAGGTCTTATTACTGGAAAACATCATACAGTGATGGAGTTTGTGGAGTATTGGGAATGGACGGATTTGGAGACTCTGGTAAGGCTTACCTTGACACCGGAGCCTCCCTGTATCCGTGATATAAGCCAAAAAGAGGTGGAAGAAATGGTACTCCTTATCCGGGAGTACATGGCAACAGGTCAGGATGATAAGGAAAAATACTATAGAGAGCTGCTCCATAAATCTTTACCTTTAACCAATGTAACAGATTATATTCTATCAGGAAAAACTGCCATAGAGACAGCCGAGGCGATGGTAAAGGCTGCTAAGGGTTCGATAATCATTCTATAATCGTTGATAGAATAGTTCTCATATTCTGATGTACCATAAAGCGAAAAGCTACAACTAAATATGGGGACGCTATTTTTAAGCAAGAAGCACCAACTTCGATAAGTCGGATTAGTTCACGTCTATCATATATTCTACGATAGTCAATATTGACGCTAAGAAATTATGGAAAGCCTACAAGGATTTTTTGATTAAAATATCGTAAAAAAGTCTATCTTATGGTAGAATAATATGAAAAATCTTTAATAGAACTATAGAAATAGAACTATAGAATAAGAAGTAGAGGTAAATATCAACAATGATAACCTACCAAATAGATTTTACAGAGAAAGAATATCGTACTATTCAGGGAAGCTGCAGGGAACTTCTGGAATTAAAAAAACTGCTATTTCCTGAAGAAGCTTTTCTGGATTGTCTGGGATATCTTTATACAGATGCAGACCCGGAGGCTTCCTTGTGTTTGGCTGCCATCAAGGAGTATGGGACATTTCTTGGCTATAAAAAGAAGATTCAAAATACTTTTATGGTACAATTATCATTGTATCAGAAAGAATTATTAGACGAAGTGGTAGACGTATGGGGAGATGGGCTGGAAATATCCATAGGATTGTTTCTTCCTCCCCAGCTGGCCTGGAACGGTATCTGTGCATTTGCTGATAGCGGAAGGTTATATCATGGGATTCAGTGGATGGGAGAGGAAGAAATTCCAGAGGGAGGAAATTATGTGATATAACCAAAAAGCGATAAAGTAGTTTCAGTCTGCCTGCGAGAATTATTTGGGAAAACAAAGAGTGATGGAAGCATTAAAGAAGAAGGAAAAGGCTTCTGGGGTAGCTCAAACCTATCTGAGTTCCATAGAACAGGCAAAGGAAGGCTGAAGGAGGAGATGAAAATACGCTCTGTTCCTTCGGTCACTGTTTCATCATAAAGGAAATAGGACGGTGCCGTATGCTGACAGAAGCACTTTTGCAGGAGTGTAGATATGACAGCTATGAGGAACTTCGCCAATATGCAAAAAGGATAAAGGAAAGAAGAGAATGGCACGAAGAGTAGGAATTGGAATACCGGATTTGGCAGAAGTAAGGAAGGGAGACTATTTTTATATTGATAAAACGTCTTTGATTAAAGAATGGATGGTATAATGGCTTTACCTTTGGGGAATATACAGATATTTATAATCCATGGTTGATTCTTCATTTTCTGAATAAGAAAAAATTTGGTACTTATTAGGCAAATACCAGCATTTATCTTCGAGTTTAAGGTACACAATCACCGAAAGGAAAACAGTCTGGAGGATACTGTAGTAGTGGCTCTGGTACAGATTGAGGAAAAACAGTATGCAGCTTTGCTGAGAGCAAAAGGGATTCCGGAAGAACAGATTTGTCGGTATGGCCTTGCCTTTGAGGGGAAAACGGTGTTAATTGGATAGCAGTAGCTTACTGGAAAAATAGAACTAAAGTCTACCAATTATAGTTTTTTCGTTGTATAATAGGTCAGGTATAAGTTCCATCTGACACACTATGATAAAAGGTAATGATATGGAAATAGATAGACGCATTTATTTTATTATGGATAAAATGAAACAATTTTCAAAGAAGAAACCGGAGTTCATCTGTGGGGAATTTCCCCCCAAATGGAATCCGCCTCTAAAAGAGCAGGTAGTAAAACAGTATGAAAAGGAGAATGGAATCCTGCTACCTCAGGATTACAGAAGATTTATTATAACAGTTGCAGACGGTGGTACCCAGCCGTTTTATGGTTTATATCCTCTTATGGGGAAGCTGCCAAGCTATGAAAAACGGGCTGCTGTTTATAAAAAATTTCCCTATATCATTAGGACTCCTTTAAATATTGCAAAGCTTTCCGAGGAAGCCTATCATGCCCTTTTTGAGACACAGGAGGCGGATGCAGGATATATTCTTTTATGTCAGGAAGGCTGTGGTATGCGAAGTATTCTGATTGTTAATACAGAGGATAAGGAAACCTACGGTACGGTCTGGTTTTATGATCTTTGCAATGATGCAGGGATTTATCCGCTTGTTCATCCAATCACCCATCAGACGATGAGCTTTTTGGACTGGTTGGAATATTATGTGGACAAGACCTTAGAGCTGGAGGATTCTGATTTTTTCAGTTATGGAGAACTGGCTGGAAGAATAGATGAAGTAAATTAAGCAGTAAAGCGGATTGCGAATATCCGCTTTGACAAACAGGGGGTAAGGCAATGGAAATGTGGTTTTCAGAACTTCATACATCCGGTGTTAAGCTGTCTATGAAGGTGGAAAAGCAGTTGTTCAGCGGTTGCAGCGACTGTCAGAGAATTGATGTACTGGAGTCAGTGGAGTTTGGGAAAGTACTGGCACTGGATGGAGAAATTCTTTTTTCGGAAAAGGATGTATTTATCTATGATGAGATGGTGACTCATGTACCCATGGCAGTACACCCGGAAGTAGAAAGAGTCCTGATTATCGGTGGAGGCGACGGAGGAGTGGCCAAGGAACTGGTACAGTATAAAAATATTCAGAAAATCGATATTGTGGAACCGGATGAAATGCTGGTAGAGGTTTGTCGGGAACATTTCCCGGAACTGACGATAGCTTTAGGCGATGAGCGGGTAAACGTCTACTATCAGGATGGTCTTCGGTTTATCAGAAGTAAGACGGAGGAGTATGACCTGATTATCAACGATGCTACAGACCCCTTTGGTTATACGGAGGGGCTGTTTACCAAAGAATTTTATGGCAGCTGTTATAAGGCATTAAAAGAAGATGGGATTATGGTATACCAGCATGGCAGTCCTTTTTATGGAGGAGATAAGGAAGAGTGTATGAAGATGCACCGGAAGGCCTATCGTTCTTTTCCGGTAAGCCGGGTGTATCAGGCACATATTCCTACTTGTTCTTCAGGTTATTGGCTCTTTGGATTTGCCTCAAAAAAATACCATCCTATTGACGATTTTCATCCCAGAGAGTGGAAAAAATTAAAGATTAAAACCCAATATTATACCACTAATCTGCATAAGGGGGCTTTTATGCTCCCTAAATATGTGGAAGAAATGTTAGAAAGTGAGGAGAATAAGGAACGATGAGCAGAGTATTAATTATCGGTTGCGGAGGAGTAGCTTCTGTTGCTATTGCAAAATGCTGTCAAAACAGTCAGGTATTTACTGACCTTATGATTGCCAGCCGTACCAGAGAAAAATGTGAGGCGGTAAAAGCACAATGGGAAAATAAGACGACAACCCGAATCAGTACAGCGCAAGTGGATGCCGATCAGACAGAGGAGGTTATTGCTTTGATTCGGGAGTTTCAGCCCGATGCCGTTTTAAATGTAGCACTTCCTTATCAGGATTTAACCATTATGGAGGCTTGTCTGGCTACTGGTGTGGACTATATTGATACAGCCAACTATGAGCCGGAGAATACGGAGGACCCTGAGTGGAGAGAAATCTATGAAGCACGCTGTAAGAAGGAAGGCTTCAGTGCTTATTTTGACTATTCCTGGCAGTGGAATTATCAGAAAAGATTTCAGGAGGCAGGAGTGACAGCTCTTTTAGGCAGCGGCTTTGACCCTGGTGTTACCAGTGTATTTTCTGCTTATGCCTTAAAACATTATTTTGATACTATTCATACTATTGATATCTTAGACTGCAATGGAGGAGACCATGGTTATCCTTTTGCCACTAATTTCAATCCGGAAATCAATCTGCGAGAGGTGTCTGCTCCTGGCTCCTATTGGGAGGACGGACGCTGGATTGAGGTAGAGGCTATGTCTATTAAGAGAGAGTATGACTTCCCCCAGGTGGGAAAAAAGGATATGTATCTTCTGCATCATGAGGAAATTGAGTCTTTAGCCAAAAATATTCCGGGAGTAAAAAGGATTCGCTTCTTTATGACTTTTGGACAGAGTTATCTGACCCATATGAAGTGTCTGGAAAATGTGGGTATGCTGTCTACTACACCCATTTCCTTTGAAGGAAAGGAGATTGTACCTATTCAGTTTTTAAAAGCACTGCTGCCTGACCCGGCAAGCTTGGGTCCCAGAACAGTGGGAAAGACCAATATAGGCTGTATTTTTACCGGAGTAAAGGAGGGAAAGGAAAAGACAATCTATATCTATAATGTCTGTGATCATCAGGAATGCTATCAGGAAGTAGGCTCTCAGGCTATCTCCTATACTACAGGTGTACCAGCGATGATTGGCACAATGATGGTAGTCAGTGGTCTGTGGAAGAAGCCTGGGGTATGGAATGTGGAGGAATTTGATCCCGATCCCTATATGGAAGCTCTGAATCGGTGGGGACTCCCTTGGGTAGTAGAAGAAAATCCTCAGATGGTAGAATAGCAGTGAATTGCCTGTGATTCCTCAGCTTAACCGAATCAAGGAAGTCCTCCACTTCAAGTACGCTAAGTACGAAGTGGTGTACACTACTTCGTACTGAAAGGGGACTTACTTGTATCAGGTGATGAGCAAGTAGCAAAGTAGATGGCAAATATCCGCTTTGACCCGAATTAAGGTAGACAGTTAAAAAACAAAAGGACAGAAAGGAAGTCAGAGAATGGAAGCTGTGGAAGGGAAGATAAGGAAACAGGGAATGGCAGAATTAAAAACCCCCTGCTACATTATCGATGAGGGAAGACTGAAAAAGAATCTGGAGATTTTATCTCAACTGGAAAAAGAGACAGGATGTAAGGTGTTACTGGCTCAAAAGGCCTTTTCCTGCTTCTATGAATATCCTTTGATTGGCAGTTATATCAGCGGAACTACTGCCAGTGGATTGTATGAAGCCCGGCTGGGGCGGGAGGAAATGAACAAGGAAAACCATGTTTTTTCTCCGGCTTATCGGGAAGAGGATATAGAAGAACTGGTAGGACTTTGCGACCATATGATTTTTAATTCTTTTTCCCAACTGGAAAAATATAAAGAGCAGTGCAGGGGAGTAAGTGTAGGATTGAGAATCAATCCGGAATGTTCTACACAGGAGGGACATGCCATATACGACCCTTGTGCGTTTGGCTCCCGACTGGGTATCCGGGCAGAACAGTTTCCCGAAATACTGCCTGAGCAGGTAGAGGGTCTGCATTTCCATACCCTTTGTGAGCAGGATGCAGATGCTCTTGCTGTGACTCTGACCGCAGTGGAGGAAAAGTTTGGACGATGGTTACCGGGGTTAAAATGGCTGAACTTTGGTGGTGGTCACCATATTACCAGAGAAGGCTACGATTTGGAATTGTTAAAAAGCTGTATCCGCAGGATGCAGGAAGCCTATGGATTGGAAATCTATCTGGAGCCGGGAGAGGCAGTGGCTCTTAATGCAGGCTATCTGGCGACTACTGTATTAGACGTGGTGGAAAATGGAATAACTACTCTGATTTTAGACGTTTCTGCTGCCTGTCATATGCCGGATGTGCTGGAGATGCCCTATCGCCCGCCTCTAAGGGATGCCGGACTGCCGGAAGAAAAGCCCTGGACCTATCGGCTTTCTTCCAATACCTGTCTGGCAGGAGATATTATTGGAGACTATTCCTTTGATCGGGAGCTTCGTCCGGGAGACAGGCTGTATTTTGAAGATATGGCCATTTATTCTATGGTAAAAAACAATACGTTTAATGGAATTCCACTTCCTTCCATTGCCGTAATGGATGAGCAGGGGGAGTGCAGAATCCTTCGGAGGTTTGGTTATCAGGATTTTAAGGAGAGACTGGCTTAAAAGCAAAAAAGCAGGGGATAAGATATGAAATGGACTTATCAGACAACCATAAAGGCCTGTTTTATCGGATATATTGTCCAGGCCATCGTAAATAATTTTGCTCCATTGCTTTTTGTTACCTTTCAAAATACCTATCAGATATCCTTGTCCAAGATTGCCCTTCTGATTACGGTAAATTTCGGTGTACAGCTGGCTACAGATTTTGCGGCTACTCTCTTTGTGGATAAAATCGGTTATAAGATTTCTGTAGTGGCAGCACATGGATTTTCAGCTTTGGGATTTGTCCTATTAACGGTTTTGCCGGAAGTAATGGACCCTTTTTATGGAATTTTGATTTCACTGTCTATATGTGCGGTGGGAGGCGGTTTAATCGAGGTTCTGATTAGTCCCATTATGGAAAGCTGTCCAACAGAAAATAAGGAAACAGCCATGAGCTTGCTGCATTCTTTTTACTGTTGGGGACATGTA
This sequence comes from Lachnospiraceae bacterium, assembly GCA_017532145.1. Classification (GTDB taxonomy): domain Bacteria; phylum Bacillota; class Clostridia; order Lachnospirales; family Lachnospiraceae; genus Kineothrix. Next base: position 18,628 of record JAFXJR010000085.1, read on the forward strand.
GGTGTAGTATTGCTGACAACAATTTTCTTTTATGGATGGGGTATCAGTTATTGGAAGGTGTTAACCCTGTTATGGACGATAATTCCCCTTGGGAATGGCTTCTTGTTTACCAAGGTACCAATTGCTCCGTTAGTGACAGAAGATGTTTCTGAATTGACTATAATGGAACTGTTCCAACATAAGGCTTTTTGGATATTTCTCTTACTGATGATTTGTGCAGGGGCAAGTGAGCAATCGGTAAGTCAATGGGCATCTGTATTTGCCGAAAGGGGCTTAGGCATTTCAAAGACGATGGGAGATTTGGCAGGTCCCATGGCTTTTGCCATAATGATGGGAAGTGCAAGGGCTATTTATGGGAAATACGGACATCGACTCCACCTGACGAGGTTTATGAAGATAAGCACTTTTTTATGTATTGGCTCCTATTTGATTATGGTTTTTGTACCGTTGCCTGTAGTCAGTCTGATGGGATGTGCCATCAGTGGATTTTCGGTAGGGATTATGTGGCCGGGTACCTTTAGTACAGCTTCAAGTGTGATAAAACAGGGAAAGACAGCCATGTTTGCCATGATGGCATTAGCAGGAGACCTGGGATGTTCCATAGGACCGGCAGTAGTTGGAGCATTAGCAGAAGCTATGGATAATCGTATACAGTTTGGAATACTGGGAGCAATCCTTTTCCCGGTATTGTTTCTGTTTTTTCTGAGGAAAATGGAAAGGAGGATGGCTGCCTCTGAATAAGGCACCTGAATATGGAATGAAAATAGACGAAAGTACACCGAAAGCAGATGGCTTCCGAATGCCGGGAGAGTTTGAAGCTCAGGAGGGCTGTATAATGATTTGGCCAAAGCGGCCCGGTTCATGGCCATTTGGAGCAAAGGAGGCAGGAAAGGCTTTTGCAGAAATTGCCAATACCTTAGTTAAGACGGAGAAGGTATATATGCTGGTCGATGAGGAAACGGAACAGACCGCACGAAAATGGCTATCCAATCAGGTAGAGTTGGTGAAGATAGATACCGATGATGCCTGGGCCAGAGATGTGGGTCCTACCTTTGTGACTAATGGAACGGAAATACGAGGGATTAATTGGAGCTTCAATGCTTGGGGCGGTAGCTACGATGGTTTGTATCCCCATTGGGAAAAGGATGATAAGGTGGCAGCCGCCTTTTGTGAACAGATGGGTTTTCCTTGGTATGAAGCAGCACCTTTTGTATTGGAGGGTGGGGCAATTCATTCAGATGGAGAGGGAACGGTGATTGTTACAGAAGCCTGTCTGCTCAGTCCGGGCAGAAATCCTGAACTTTCCCAAAAGGAAATTGAGGACAGATTAAAAAGTTATCTGGGAGCAGAAAAGGTAATTTGGCTGCCTTATGGTATTTGGCAGGATGAAACCAATGAGCATATAGATAATGTCTGTGCCTTTGTGAAACCAGGAGAGGTGGTTTTAGCATGGACAGATGAGGAAACAGACCCTCAATATGCTTATTCCAAGGCAGATTTGGAGGTATTGGAGAAAGAAAGGGATGCCAAAGACAGAGCTTTTCGGGTACATAAGCTTTTGATTCCTCAACAGCCCGTTTGTATTCGGGAGGAGGAGCTGGAAGGCTTTACCTTTGAGGAAGGGGAGGATAGAAGGGAGGCTGGTGAAAGGCTGGCTGCCAGCTATGTAAATTTTTATATCGGCAATGGTGTGGTGCTGGTGCCTCAGTTTGGAGATAATCATGACCAAAAGGCAGTGGAATTGTTGGCAGAGCTTTTTCCAGACCGTCAGGTGGTACCTGTAGCGGCCAGACAAATCCTGCTGGGTGGAGGCAATATCCACTGTATTACCCAGCAGATACCTTTAGGGATGGACAGGGTATAGAAGCTGGCGGCACAATAAGTTATTCAATAAGCTTAATTATATCTTCGACTTTGCAACGAAAATACTGGTAAATGTATTCATACTGGTGGTGTGAGTGTTCATTATATGCTGACTGTAGGAAAACGTAGTGGTAACAAGGGAACGATGAGGATACTGAACAGTTAGGCTAATGGCTTCAAAGAAAGAAGTGGCAGAAGGTAGAAATTGATATAGAAAAGGTGTAAGAATATGTTAAAAAAGGACAGAATAGTGACAGTGGCAGCAGTCCAGATGGCCTGCAGCCGGAAACCGGAGGAAAATAGAAGCAAGGCTGACCAAATGGTCAGGGAGGCAGCGGCAAAGGGAGCAAAGATTATCCTGCTGCCGGAGTTGTTTGAAAGGCAGTATTTCTGTCAGGAACGCAGATATGACTATTATGAATTTGCCAGAAGCGTGGAGGAAAACGAGGCAGTCTGTCACTTGATGAAATTGGCAAAGGAGCTGTCGGTGGTCATTCCTGTCAGCTTTTATGAAAAGGATGGCAATCGGCTTTTTAATTCGGTAGCAGTGATTGATGCAGATGGAAGCAATCGGGGAATCTATAGGAAAACCCATATTCCGGATGATCACTATTATCAGGAAAAATTTTATTTTGTACCGGGAGATACCGGATTTCGGGTATTTGAAACAGCCTATGCTCGAATTGGGATAGGAATCTGCTGGGATCAGTGGTTTCCTGAGACGGCAAGGGCATTGGCAGTCAGGGGAGCAGAACTGCTGTTTTATCCAACGGCTATTGGCAGTGAACCTATTTTGGAATGTGACAGTATGCCTCACTGGAGACGGTGTATGCAGGGACATGCAGCAGCCAATCTTATACCGGTAATAGCAGCCAACCGTATTGGAATAGAAACGGTACAGCCCTGTGAAGAAAATGGAGGGCAAAGCTCTGCCTTAACTTTTTATGGGTCCTCTTTTATTACAGACAATACGGGGGAGCTATGTGTTCAAGCTGGTCGGGAAGAAGAAGGAATAATTACCTCCTCCTTTGATTTACTTCAGTTGGAGAAAGAACGACTGAGCTGGGGGATATTCCGGGACCGGAGACCGGAGTGTTACAGAGAATAGCAGTAGCAGACAGAGAGCATATAATGGTTATAAAAAGGCGACTGCAGGAAAGTCTGGAAGGGAAACAGGATATGGATTCACAAAATATAGGCTTACCAAATGAAACTCGACCAAATGCAAACTCTCAAAAGGTAGAAAATCTTTTAAACCTGGCCTTGGATGCCACTGTACAGGAAAGGGAAAAATCATTGGAGCTGGATACCGGCTACGATAGAGAAAACAACCGTTGGGAATTGATTGTAAAGTATAATGGAAATCTGTCCCGTTTAAATGGTGAGACGATACAGGTAGAAGAATTGATTGCAGGCTATGCCATTGTGACTCTGCCTCAAAGTCTGATTGCTTCCTTTGCTGAGTTGGAGGAGGTAGAGTATATTGAGGCTCCAAAGCGACTGTATTTTGCCATGCAGCAGCAAAAGGATGCTTCTTGTATACCTGAGGTAACGCAAAGAGAGCCATTGTTAAGTGGGAAGGGGACTTTGGTGGCAGTAATCGACTCGGGGGCGTGAGTTATTTTAGTGCCAGGGCATTTTTTGGCCCCTTGATGCTTACGGATTTCTTCGCGTTTCACGCTCACGAAATCCTAAAAACATTCGAAATCGGCACATTTTTCTGCCTAAAATGGCTACTTTCTCATGTTTTGTGAGTCCCAAAGTCATCTATTTTCATGCAAGCAAGAAAATAGATGACCTTTTGCCCCTAGCATCATTTCACAGAAATATCAATATTTCCACTGGTGGTTTTGATTTCACATTTGCCGCCAGAAAGCGAAGACGGAACTCGAATATTTCCGCTTCTGGTATCAGTAAGGAAGATTTTCTCAGTTAAAAGAGTACCTTCTACGTCACCACTGATGGTTTGAAGACGAAGCGTATCTGCATCACTATTTTTCAGATGAATGTTTCCGCTGACACTTTCCAGATGGATAGTAGTGGAAGATACATTTTCCAAAAAGATATTTCCGCTGGTGCTGTCCATAGTGAAGTTGCTGCAGGTGAGGTCGGTTGCTTCAAGTTCACCACTGACAGTACTGGTGTCAAGTAACGTGTTGCAATTGATGGAAGATAGACGAATTTGCCCACTGGTAGAGCTAAGTTTACCACTTTGGATAGAAGTATCACCAAGGTAGATGTTTCCACTCACCGTTTCTGCAGAAATCCTTTCTTTTGCAGTGGCAGTAGTGTAGATATTTCCACTGATGGCCTTTATGTTTAGCTCATTAAAAGTAAAAGCTTCTGCCAGTTCTATATCACCACTTCTGGTATTAATCTGTAGAGCTTCATACTCTTTCTGGGGAAGATAGATAAAAAATTCCGGTTCTTCCCCAAACAGATTAAATTGAAGCCAGTCATACCATTTCCCATGCTCTATCGCTTGGATAGTCAAGGTATTATCTTCCACTTGAATGGAGGGAAAAAGCTGCTCCTTTTTATGATAAACGATGTTACAGTCGTCAGAATCAGAAGTCAAAAAGCGAATATTGTATTCAGGAATGTGAATTTCTATATTTTGAAACGCTTCTGTTATTTGATAAGTTTGAGTGGTATAATGTTCAGTATTTAGTTTTTTTAAATCAAATTGGAGAGCAACTAGGGCAGCAGAGGTAAGGATGCCTCCTGCCATAAGTGAAAATAGAGCGATTTTAATCCATACAGTGTTCTTTTCTTTCATATCGCAGTTCCTTCTTCATTAAGCATTCCTTTATCATAGATAGCATTTTTTTCAATAAGCCTATTATTGTCTTTGTCATCTGCTTACTCCCCAAAAAGAGCAGGATAGTGACTCCTATACAAATCAGTCCTGTTCCTAAGAAGAAGATACCTTGTATTGGATTACCGGAAAATACAAGAGCAACTCCGCTTATGATTCCTCCGATAGCAGCGGCAGCAAAGGAAAAATCCACAGCATATAGAACAGCAATCACTGACCATAGTACAAGATAGATGGATATAAGGATGAGGATGGCTGCAAAAAGAAGGGACAACCACAATGGAGAGCCTAAAAGGAGTAATAAAAACTCCCAGACCTGGAATGTCCGATTAGGCTTTACTCTGGATTTTACCAATTTCGGTAAAGGAATTTCTCCCACTATCTGAGAAGCAATCTCATCCATAGAGCCTATAGCAGCTATGGCTTCTGCTTCGGTCAATCCATCCTCCATTCTATCCTCAATGATTTCACTGTAATAATCTAAGGAGCGAGATATATCATCCTGTGGTAATCCGGAAATTCTCTGATAAAGAAGGGAGAGAAATTCTGATTTAGTGGTTACAGGCTGTTGGGTTAAGGCTTGTGCTGTCGCAGATGACTCTGTGACAGACGATTTAGTTGTAGCTTGATTGGCTGTCGGTTGATGAATGACAACTGGATTTTTGGTAACTTGACTCATGCTTGTTCCCCCTGACGATAAATTGATAAATGGATAAAATTTCATTCCATTCTGCTTTAAATGCTTCAATACGGTTTAGTCCTAATGGAGTAATATGGTAATATTTTCTAAGTCTGCCGTTATGCTCCGTCGTCTGTACGGTTAGAAGCTTTGCCGTTTCTAAGCGTCTGAGAATCGGGTAAAGTGTGGATTCTGAGATTTCCACAAAAGGCTTCATATCTTTGATGATTTGGTAGCCATAGGAAGCTTCATTTTTGATAGCAGCAAGTACACATACATCCAAAAGACCTCTTTTTAACTGGATATCCATTAAATACCTCCCTTTGCATAATACTATATTATACATAGTATTATTCTGTCAACAAAATTTTTTAGCAAAGATAAAGCTGTTTCAATGATAAACCTTATATGTACTTCAAATAAAGTACTTTTCAGACATTCGTTATTAATTTTCCTATTTTTACAGAATATTTATTGTATAAATCTGATAAATAGAATATAATAGAAACAATAACGACATAATATGATGCTAGGGTCAAAAGGTCATCTGTTTTCTTGCTTGCATGAAAATAGATGACTTTGGGACTCACAAAACATGAGAAAGTAGCCATTTTTCGTAGAAAAATGTGCGGATTTCGAATTTTTTAGGATTTCGTGAGCGTGAAACGCGAAGAAATCCGTAAGCATCAAGGGGTCAAATACTTTTGACCCCAACATCATAATATGCAGATAAGGAGGGATTGTAAAATGGCATGGTATGATGAGGCAGTATTTTACCATATTTACCCTTTAGGAATGGCAGGAGCACCAAAAGAGAATGATTATGGACAACCAGTAGAAAGATTGAATAAGCTTTTGCCATGGATTTCTCACATAAAAAAGATTAATTGTAACGCAATCTATATTGGTCCTTTGTTTGAATCGGTAGGACATGGTTATGAAACAACGGATTACAGAAAATTAGATAGTCGTTTGGGAACAAATGAAACCTTGAAAAATTTTGTAACAGAATGTCATGCACAGGGAATTAAAGTAATTTTCGATGGAGTATTTAATCATACAGGACGTGATTTCTTTGCCTTTAAGGACATTAAGGCAAACAGAGAAAATTCTGCTTACAAGGACTGGTACTGTAAGGTGAATTTCTGGGGTGACAATTCATTTCATGATGGATTTGGCTATGAAAACTGGGGGGGCTATGACTTACTGGTTAAATTAAATCAGAAAAATCCTGAAGTTATTGCTTATATCTGCGATGTTATCCGTTTCTGGGTGGATGAATTTGATGTAGATGGAATACGTTTGGATGCAGCTGACGTACTGGATTTTGATTTTATGAAAGCGCTTCGCCAGACAGCCAATGAAGTAAAACCGGAGTTCTGGCTGATGGGTGAAGTAATCCATGGAGATTATACACAGTGGGCAAATGCAGATACTTTGCATTCGGTAACAAACTATAATCTTCATAAAGCACTTTATTCCGGTTATAATGACCATAATTTTTTTGAAATTGCACATACAGTAAAGCGACTTTATGAAATGGGAGGAAGCAGACCGGATGGGTTGAAGTTGTACAACTTTGTGGATAATCATGATGTGGAGCGTATTATATCCAAATTGAACAGTAAAGCTGGATTTGTACCGGTTTATATTATGTTATACACTTTACCGGGGATTCCTTCCGTTTATTATGGCTCAGAATTTGGTATGGAGGGCAGAAAAGGGCAGGGAGCAGAAGCAGATACACCACTTCGTCCGGAACTCGTATATGAAGATTGTAGCCAAAAGGCAGCAGACAATGAATATGTAAAATTTATTACTGCATTAGGAAATATCAGGCAGCAGGTAAAAGAGTTAAGTTATGGTGATTATAAAGAGCTTATGCTTACAAACAGACAGTATGCCTATTCCAGAACCTATCAGGGTTCCAGCGTGATTGTTATGGTAAACAACGATGATAATGCTTATACAATCAGTGTATCAGCAAACGGAGAATATACTGGTGCATTATCTGGCAGAAAAATTTCTGCTAATGGTACTTTATCTGCCGAAATTGCAGGAAACTCTGGTGAAATTTGGATTCCGGCAACGAGTGCCACATTGGATATTCCGGTGGTTGAGGTACCAAAGGTGAAAGAAGCCGAGAAGGAGTCACGGGAAGTAAAGGCAGAAGAAGTACAGGAAATAAAAGAGGTGGCAGAACCGGTTGAAGCAGTTCAGGAAAATCCTCTTAACTTAAATAAAGCCTATGAAGAAATGACAGTACAAGAATTACAGGAAGTTATCCTGGGAAAGATGCGGAAAAATGGTCCTGTTACCGATCAGATGAAAAAAGATGTAGCAGATAATACTCATCATGGCTCATTGGTTACCTGGGCAAAAAGTTTTTAATCTGGTGAAGAAAGTCGCCCGCTTTAGGCATACCGATGGCTAAGAGGTCGACTTTCTTGTTCATCTGCTTTTAGCAACATAAGAAGAAATAGAGGAGGCATCAAGGATTATGGAATATAAGAAAATAGTTATACTGCTTGGCTTGAGTGTCATCCTTGGTCGTTCACCTTTAGAGGTGTATGGTGGGGAGATTTTAGCAGGAGATAACCGACAGGATAGCCAGATAGCAGTAACAATAATGGAGGATATGGTTGTAGATAAGTATGCACCACTTTTGGTTTCTAATCTGCATAAAAATAATTATACTTATTATTGGGCTCAGGTGATGGATTCCTATCTGGTACACCATCAGGATGGCAGCTTTACCAGAATACAGTACGCAAATGGGATGGTTTACATAGAAGAATATGACAGTGATTTTATGCTTGTGTCGGGAAAAACCTTGCAGGGAGAACTTCCAAGATTTGGAGGATTTTATAACGATGGCAGCCATTATTATCTGGTATTTGGACAGGATAATCCGGAGGAAGATGATAATCAAGAGGTAATTCGTGTGATAAAGTATACTCATCAATGGAAGCGAGTCGGAGATGCTCCTGTATATGGAGCAAATACTACTGTTCCTTTTGATGCCGGAAGCTTACGGATGGTTGCCAGCGGGGGAGCCTTGTATATCCGAACCTCCCATGAAATGTACCAGAGTGATGACGGCTATAATCACCAATCCTGTATGACGATAAAGGTAGATACAGAGGGTATGATGGTGGAAGATATTGCCTATGAAGTACAAAATAGCAGTGCAGGGTATATCAGCCATTCCTTTAATCAGTTTATTAAGGTGGATGAGGGAAATTTAATTACGCTGGATCATGGAGATGCTCATCCTCGTTCTGCGGTACTTTCCAAATATAATGGGGATCGGCTGGGGATTTGGAACAGTGTAACTACAGTAAATACATTGAAGTATGCAGGAAATGTAGGAGCTAATAATACCAATGCTACTTTGGGAGGATTTGAGATATCAAATACTGCTTATCTAACAGCAGGAAGCTCCGGTTCACAGGATGGTACCAGTCAGCAGACCAATAAAAATATCTATATTACGGTAACTCCTAAGACAAATTTTACAGATGAGGGAACTACGCTTATCTGGCTGACAGATTATGCCGACAGTAATCTTACCTGTAGTAATCCTCAATTAGTGGAAATCAGCAAAGACAGATACTTAGTGTTATGGGAAGAACATACAGCAGAGAAGGGAAATTATATCAAGTATGTCTTTATTGATGGGAAAGGAGAGCTGATAGGAGAGGTATATGAGGGTAATGCCCAGTTATCAGACTGTCAGCCTATATATGATGGAACAAATGTGGTGTGGTATGTAACAGATGGAGCGGAACTGAAATTCTATACTATTCATGCAGAAAATGGAGATTTTAAAGAAAAACCAGAAGAAATGGAACCTGTAGTGGAAAGTATCTCTTTGAATCAAAACTCACTTAGTTTGTCTGTAGGAGAAACTGTACAGCTGACAGTCAGCTATCAGCCTGAAGATGCTATAATAGACAGAGCAGTATCCTGGAACAGTACAGATGAAAAGGTTGCTGCTGTAGATGCAGAAGGAAGGGTGACTGCACGGGGAGCAGGTACTGCAGAGATTCAGGCAGTTACGGATAATGGAAAAAGGGCAAGCTGTCAGGTAACAGTGAAGAAAGAAACAGATTCAGAAACCACACCAGGAGACAATACCGGGGACGATATACCCAGTGGAGACAATACCGGGGATAATACGACCAGTGGAGACAATACCGGGGATGATATACCCAGTGGAGATAATACCGGGGACGATACGACCAGCGGAGATAATACCGGGGATGATACACCCAGTGGAGACAATACCGGGGATGATACGCCCAGCGGAGACAATACCGGAGACGATACGCCCAGCGGAGACAATACCGGAGACGATACGCCCAGTGGAGACAATACCGGAGACGATACGCCCAGTGGAGACAATACCGGAGACGATACGACCAGCGGAGACAATACCGGGGATAATACACCCAGCGGAGACAATACCGGGGACGATATACCCAGTGGAGACAATACCGGAGACGATACGCCCAGTGGAGACAATACCGGGAATGATACGACCAGTGGAGACAATACCGGAGATGATACACCCAGTGGAGACAATACCGGAGACGATACGCCCAGTGGAGACAATACCGGAGACGATACGACCAGCGGAGACAATACCGGGGATGATACGCCCAGTGAAGACAATACCGGAGACGATACGATCAGCGGAGACAATAGCTCGGATAATCCTGCACCAGAAATAAATCCTTCGGATTCTGTATCTACGGTAGTAGAAAAGAATTGGATTTTTACGGATGTATTAAAACAGAAGGGTCATTGGAAATATGAGAGTGTAAAACATGTCTATAATAGGGATATTATGGGAGCAATTACAGGAACTACTTTGTTTCAGCCGGATCATCAATTAACCAGAGCTATGTTTGCCACTGTGCTTTATCGTATGGCAGGAGAACCATGGGTAGGCTACCAGAGCAGATTTTCGGATGTGGAAGCAGGAAAGTGGTATACCAATGCCATTCTTTGGGCGAATGAAAAGGGTATTGTTAATGGCTATAGTGATGGACGATACGGTATTAATGACAATATTACCCGTGAACAGATTGCCAAGATGCTCTGTCTGTATGGAGAATCTGCAGGCTATAAGGTAAGTGGCAGAGCCTCTATAGATTCATTTACAGATGTTGCAAATGTCAGCAGCTGGGCAGTAGAATATTTCCAATGGGCAGTGGATACAGAAATGATTAGTGGAAAACCAAATGGAGATGGTTCTTTTCGACTGGATGCAAAAGGACAGGCTACCAGAGCAGAATGTGCTAAGATGCTGAAAATGTTTATGGAAAAATATAATCATAAAATTCCGCTCTCTTTATCTAAGGTATCTTTGATAGCATCGTATAAGACGGAGAATAATACAGAAGCAATTACAGATAAAAAAGGAAATTCCTATCATCATGCGGTAAGTTATGATACTTCATGGAATGCTTATGCAGAATATAAGCTGGATGGAAAATTCACTAAGCTAAGTGGACGATTTTTTGTTTCTCCGGCAGCTTCATCCGGTAAAAATATTACCATAGCTATTTATCAGGATGGAAAAAGAGTTTTTTTAAAGGAAGGAATAACTGAGACCTCCGAACCGATTCAGGTAGAGTTGGATGTAACCAATGGGCAGACGTTAAGGATTGAAACGAAAAATAAAGGTACCTATGACCATGGATGGTTACGTTTTGTGGATACATCCTTACGATAAAAAATCTTATGGCAAAAATAAAAGTAATTATTCAGTAAAGCTGTGTGCTGTGCTGACTGTAGGGAAATGTAGTGGTAATAACGTAACGGTGAGGGTACTGAACAGTTACCAATAAAAAAGTACTAACAGAAGTAGTATTATTCTTCTGCTGGTACTTTTTTCTTTTTTATCCTGTATAGCTGAATCGAGGAAGTTCTCCACTTCAAGCACGCTGAGTGCAAGCCTGTCCTGTGATAAGCAAGCAGTGAATCTCCGCTTTGGCTAAAGGTTACCGTATAGGAAATAAATGGGGTATAAGACAAGCTGATTATGGAATAAAATGAAAGAATAAGAAAGACAGTTACCACAAAACAATATCATTCAGAAAGGGGTGTAATCAATATGGAAAAATTTTATTTTGCCGCTGCCTACCTTCGTTTAAGCAAAGAAGATACAAGGGCTGATTATCGCCAGAGGGCAGGAGGCAGCAGGACAGAGAGCAACAGCATTATTTCCCAGCGGGATTTAATTGATTCCTTTATTAAACGTCAGAAAAATATGCAGCTCTACGATATTTATGTGGATGATGGTTGGTCAGGTACAAATTTTGACAGACCGGCATTTGGAAGAATGATGCAGGATATTGAAACGGGAAGAGTAAATTGTGTAATCGTGAAGGATTTATCCAGGCTGGGAAGAGATTATATCGAAGCCGGAAGGTTGATTCAAAAGACCTTTCCGGCTTTTTCGGTAAGATTTATCGCTATTATCGATCAGTTTGATTCTCTGACTGCTGATTATCATGAGACCTCCTTAATTATACCAGTAAAAAATTTTGTCAATGATGCCTATGCGAGAGATATTTCTGCTAAAGTAAGAAGCCATCAAAGAGTCAAGAGAGAAAAAGGAGACTTTATTGGTGCATTTGCTCCTTATGGTTATAAAAAGAGTGAGGAAAATAGAAATCAGCTTGTTCCAGACCGATATGCAGCAAGGATTGTTCGCAGGATTTTTCATTGGAAAATAGAAGGATACAGCAATCTGGGAATTGCCAAACGCCTGGAGGAAATGGGGGTACTGTCACCTGTGGAATATAAAAAAATTCATGGGGAGTCTTTCCAGACAGGGTTTCTCACTGGAATCAGAGCCAAGTGGTCTTCTGTTACGGTAAAGAGGATTTTAACCAATGAAAACTATACAGGTACTCTGGTGCAGGGAAAGGCGGAAAAGCTAAATTATAAAATACGAAAAACAATTCAAAAGCCAAAGGATGAGTGGATAAGAATAGAGGGTACGCACCAGTCAATTATTTCTAAGGAGATTTTTCAATTAGTACAGAATCTATTAGCAATAGATAGGCGTGGCGGAAAAGGAGAAAAGAAAGCTCATCGCTACAGGGGACTTTTGTTCTGTGGAGACTGTAAAAAGCCGATGATACAAAGAGTTAATCGTTATAAAGGACAGGAAAGGGTAGCTTTTATCTGCTCTACCAGCAATCAGGGAAAAGGATGCAGCAGACATACCATATCAGAACAGACCTTAAATCAGTTAGTACAGACAGCGTTGGAACAGCAGCTGGTTTTGCCGGATAACAGAGAGAAGCTGTATAGGGAAAGGAAACCAGGAATAAAAACGGACAGGGAAGCGGTCAAAGAAGAAATAGAAGTATGGAAAGCTGAGTTGGATTATCTGAAAAATGAACTGGTACAGTATAGGATGGTTGGCAATAGACTGAATCAGGATTTACAGGCAAAGATACTGACTAAAGAGGAGTTTGAATACTTTGATGAAATCTATAAACAACGTAGCCAGGAGCTTCAACAGGTAGTCAATCGACAGCAAAAGACTTTAGAAAAGCTTGTACAGACAGCAGTACTTGCAGAAGAACATACACAGACGGAAGCTTCTGCAGACTGGCTAAAACAGAGAGAGAATCGGTTGCAGATAGCAAAATCAGATAGATTCTTTTTGGTCTCCAGGGTAAAAAGGATTCTGGTTTATGAGGAGAAAAGGGTATATTTGGAATTATGGTACGGAAAATAGGCTTTCCGATGTTTGTCTTCATCTTAGGAATAGGATAAACTTTTTACTCGTTACCACTACATTTTCTTACGGTCAGCACAGTAAATGTGCGGACCTACTGAATCGTTACTCATCATCTGATAAAGGTTGCAGATTAGTAGTTGGATAAGGAAAGGGAAAAATATGGAAAGAAAGGTAAAAAAGGAAGAAGAAGGTAATAGGTCGTTGGCAAAAGATTATTCTGTAGGAATCTATGCAAGACTTTCTGTGGATGCAGGATATAATGGGCAAGGTCGAAAAAATGAGTCAATAGAAACCCAGATAAATATAATAAAGACCTATGTGAAGACACAGGAAAATATGGAAATTTTTGACTGCTATACAGATATAGGTAAAACAGGGACAAATTTTAAGCGGGAAGGATTTGAGCGGATGATAGAGGATGTGAGACAGCAGAGGATTAACTGTATTATCGTAAAAGATTTGTCCCGATTTGGCAGAAACCATAGGGAGGTTGGAAACTATATAGAAAAAATATTTCCCTTTATGGGTGTTCGTTTTATTGCTCTTGCCGACCATTTTGACAGTATACATTCCTTCCAAAAGGAAGATATATGGGGAATAACTTTAAAAAATCTGATGAAGAACAAGGGATGTTCGGGAAAGGCATTCTACCATTTCTCTCTTTTTTCGTCATATCAGCGCGGAACAACCGCATCGTTTGTGCGTCTCCCGCATGGGAAAGTAGTGTTGCCTGAATCAATGATATACTGTCTGTGACCAGGTGTAAAGGGGAACTCATATCGTAGGTGCGGAGCTGATGCCCGCGCCGTTTTATTTTGTTCTCCATCAAATCTGTCCGATAAAACGATAGAAGATTTTGATGTCCCGGTGCTTTTGTCCGTCTGTGATAATGCGCTCACCGATTTCGATGTGGTCGATCAGCTCGTCCACCATCATGCGGTCAAGCTCCTGTGTGTGCAGGTGCTTTCGGACGATGACTGCCCAGCTTCTGATATTGGCGTTTTCCTGTTCACACTGTCTGGCCTCGGCCAGCAGTGTATCAAGGCGCTCTACCTTTTGAAGCCGCTCCTGTTCGCCCTTTTGCATCAGCACCATAAATGTGGCCTCGGAGATCGTACCGCAGACCTTATCCTCATAGAGTTTTGCTGTCATGTGTTCCAGCTCGTCTATGCGGCGGCGCAGTTTGGTGATCTCCTTGCGGGCATCCTCGCGGCGGCCTGCGTCCATAGAGATAAGCTGTCTTTGCAGCTTGTCCAGTACGGAGGCCTCGTCCAGCTCCAGTGCCTCGGCCTGCGCCCGGATTTCTCCCAGCAGCAGTTCCTTCAGCGTTCCCTCATAGATGACATGGCGGGTGCATGAGCTGCGCCCGGAGTTGGCATGGCGGGAACAGTAGTAGGATGTATAGGTTTTGACCGTACCGTTTTTTCTCTGATGCCTTTCCCGGTTTGCTACAAGCGGTGCCTTACAGTCGGTACACACCAGCTTGTCGGTGAACAGGCAGGGTGTAGGAGGGGTGTTGCCCTCTGCGCTCTTGCTGGCTTTTCGGTTGACCTCCTGCGCTGCCTCCCACAGCTCATTGGTGATGATGGCCTCGTGGCTGGCCTCATGGCATATCCATTCGCTCTCCGGCTTATAAATCATGGTGCTGTCCTTGTAGGAACGGGAGCCGGTGCGGTTCTGGATCAGGCTGCCCAGGTAGACCTCGCTGTTTAGGATATTCTTTACAGTGGCATACATCCAGAGCTTG
>JAFXJR010000010.1 GCA_017532145.1 Lachnospiraceae bacterium
CCTTCCTCTCCATGCTTATGCTCGTGACCATGATGACCTTCTCCATGACCACAGCCGCAGTGGCCTTCCTCTCCATGCTTATGCTCGTGACCATGATGACCTTCTCCATGACCACAGCCGCAGGATTCTTCTCCTTTATGTCTCTGATATGACTGCTGCTTCTTCAGTTCCTCTAAAAGTTCTTCCTCTAATTGTTTTTTTCCTTCTATCGTAGCCAGAATATCCTGCCCCTCCAGTTCTTCCCAAGGAGTCGTGATTATAGTAGCATGTGCATTATGCTCTCTCAACATAGCTACACAGGCATCCAGCTTGTCCTCCTTGAGTTTGCCTGTCCGGCTTAAAATAATTGTCCCTGCATTTTCTATCTGGTTCAGGAAAAATTCTCCAAAATTTTTCATATACATCTTACACTTAGAGGCATCCACCACTGCCACTGTACTATTCAGCTCTACCTCCGTATCGGATACCACTGATTCCACTGCCTTTATTACATCTGACAGCTTTCCTACCCCTGAAGGTTCAATCAGAATACGCTCCGGTGTATAGGCAGACAGTACCTCCTTTAAGGATGCTCCAAAATCTCCTACCAGAGAGCAGCAGATACATCCTGAGTTCATCTCCCGGATTTCCACACCTGCTTCACGGAGAAATCCTCCATCAATTCCGATTTCTCCAAATTCATTCTCAATCAACACCACCTTGGTATTCGCTAAAGCCTCCTTCAGCAGCTTTTTAATTAAAGTGGTCTTTCCGGCGCCTAAAAAGCCGGATACAATATCTATTTTCGTCATCCTTCTTTCCCTCTTTCTTTGATTATTGATAACTATTCAGCAGGTCTGCACACTTACTGTGCTAACCATACGAAAACATAATGGTAGTGAGCAAAAATCCCATCGCTATAGGCGATTTTCATAGATTTTTGTATCGTAACTAAAAACCATTTTAATCATACCACAAACCTATGAATAATCAATACACAGAAATATCTCATCTACTACAGAATCCTCTTTATCCAATGTGTTGCACCCCCTACTTTAGCTATAAGAAGTGTCAACCTAATCTCTCTATCCTAATGCCACATCCAATATCATCATAAGCATAAATCCTATAGCAAATCCTATCGTCCCCACATTAGAATGCTCCCCCTCTGCCGATTCAGGAATCAGCTCCTCCACTACTACATAAAGCATGGCTCCGGCTGCAAAGGCCAGGGTATAGGGAATAAAAGGGGTAAGATAGGTAGCCAAAAAATAAGTAATCAGTGCAGCCACCGGCTCTACTACTCCTGAAAGAACTCCCATAGCCAGTGCCTTCTTTTTTCCCAGTTCTTCTTTTAAGGGAAGAGAAACAATGGCTCCTTCCGGAAAATTTTGAATAGCAATTCCCACTGACAGAGCAATGGCTCCTGTCATCGTCAACGTAGTCTCTCCTGCAGCAGCTCCAGCCATTACAATTCCTACAGAAGCTCCCTCCGGTATATTATGAATTGTTACTGCCAACATCAGCATGGTGGATTTTTTCCATCTGCTCTTGGGTCCCTCCTGTGTTCCCTTCTCCATATGGAAATGGGGAATGGCATGGTCCAATAACAGTAAAAACAGAATACCCAATATCCATCCTACAGCAGCAGGGATAAATGCCAGCTTTCCTAAATGGGATGACATATCCATTGCAGGAATCAATAAAGACCAGACAGATGCTGCTACCATTACACCTGCCGCAAATCCCAGCATCGTTTTTTGCACCATTCCCGGCAGCTTTCCTTTCATCAATAAAACACAGGCAGCTCCTGATGTAGTACCAACAAAGGGAATCAGCATACCCATAAGAGTACAAATATCCAATCACATTCCTCCTTCTTCCTTATTTTCTAGCCACTTTTCTCTGTACAATAAAATCTTCTTTTGAAAATCTAAGGGAGCTGTTCAGTACCATAAAAATACGGACAGGCTTCGGTTGCCCAAAACCTGTCACCATTTTCAAATATTCTCTATAAAATGTGCTAAGCAGAACGATAAGCCGGGTTATGTCATGAATGATCATCTATCTTGGATTGCTGTTGCCAGCAACCTCTAGCGACCTACCTGAAAACAGGCCGGGCCGACCTATTGCTTTCTTTTTGGTCTTGCTTCGGATGGGGTTTACATGGCTCCGGCTGTTACCAGTCGGACGGTAGTCTCTTACACTGCCTTTCCACCCTTACCAGGTATTTGGCATTGCCTATTTCCTGGCGGTATCTCTCTGTTGCACTATCCTTGGAGTCGCCTCCACCGGACGTTATCCGGCATCCTGCCCTGTGAAGCCCGGACTTTCCTCACCTGCAGCCAAAGACTGCAGCCGCGATCATTTATTCTACTTAGCATTTTTTCTATTTATCATACTATGATGTTGAGGTCAAAAGCGTCTGTCCCCTTGATGCTTACGGATTTCTTCGCGTTTCACGTTCACGAAATCCTAAAAACATTCGAAATCTGCACATTTTTCTGTGAAAAATGGCTAATTTCTCATGTTTTATGGGTCCCAAAGCCATCTATTTTCATGCAAGCAAGAAAATAGATATACTAGGCGTGGAAACAGCTTCCACCCACAAACTCCCGACAGATGGAATTGTTGGGTACATTGTCGCTGCTTACCCCGATAAAGTATTCCAGAAACTTTAACAGTCTCTTTGCTTCATGATATTCAGGCTCTCCTTTATTTATACCAAATAAAAGAGGCTCTGCATACTGTTTTAACACCGCCAGTTCATAAATCAGTACAGAATTAAACATAGCATCTGCACTTTCCCGGAAGGGGAAAATATATTGTTCCTCCCCTCTCCTTACCGAAGGCCACATATTAATCGTTCTTTTGGCTGTAGTTCCTCTGGTTCTGGCATCCCGCACCATACGACGCAGCAGTCTTCCGTCTGTAGTAGGAATCCTGTTATGTTCATCTATATTAATGCTGGTTAAGGCACTGATATAAATTTTATATTTACTCTCCACCGGAAGGGCATAGGATGTGGCATCATTTAATCCATGAATACCTTCGATAACCAGAATATCCCCTTCTCCCAGAGTCTTATAAGCCCCCCGATATTCCCTCATGCCTGTCTTAAAGTTAAAGCTGGGCAGCTCCACTGTTTTTCCTGCCAGCAAATCCGTCATATCCTTGTTAAACTGCTCTATATCAATAGCCTCCAGACACTCAAAGTTGTAGTCTCCCTTCTCATCCCGGGGCGTTTGATCCCGATTAACAAAATAGTCGTCCAAGGCTATGGGATGAGGAGTAAGTCCATAGGTACGCAGCTGTATGGAAAGACGATGAGAAAACGTAGTCTTACCGGAAGACGAGGGACCTGCAATCATCACAAATTTTACGCCGCCTCTTTCTAGGATATCCTTTGCAATCTCGCCAATTCTTCTTTCCTGCAGAGCTTCCTGTACCAGAATTAAATCGTTAATATTTCCTTTGCAAATCTGGTCATTTAAGTCACCTACTGTATCAATTCCCATCATGTTGCCCCACTCATCTGACTGCTTCAATGTGTTGAACAGCTTTTCTCTATGTTCTATAGGAGGCACTATATCCGGTGCATCTGCCTCAGGAAGCAGCAGTATCAGACCCTCCTGATAAGCAGCCACTTCAAAGTATTTCACATAGCCGGTACTGGGAAGCATATAGCCATAATAATAGTCATAATATCCATCCAGACAGTAGACATTAACAAAAGAACCTCTTCTGTAGCGGAACAGCTTTTCTTTGTCCTTCATTCCCTGTCCGGCAAAAAGCTCCATAGCCTCTCTTAAGGGATAGGATTTTTTTATAATGGGTAAATCTGCCTCTACCAGCTCTTTCATTCTTTTATTGATTCCGGCAATCAGCTCTGTATCCAGCGTAAAATTTCCTTTCACATTACAGTAATACCCAGCACCTATGGAAAATTCCACCTTAAGCTTTTTAATCTGGTCCGCACCTATCACATCCCTGAGTGCCTTAATCATTAGCATTATAGCCGTTCTTACATAGGTTTTGTGTCCTATTGGGTCACTGAGCGTAAAGAACTCCAGCTCACACTCCTTTTTCAGCTGTTTGGACAGCTCCCGAATCTTTCCATTGGCAGATACCAATGCGATTCTTCCTTCATACTGCTTTTGGTACTCCTCTACAATAGCTTCATAGGAAGTTCCTGCTTCATATTGTTTTTCTTCTCCATGTATTTTTACTTTTATCATTCTATCACACCCCGCCATCTCTAAGCTATCCTAGTCAAATAATCCGAAAGGGATTACCCTGTCGTGCTGCTACAACCTCCAGCTGTGGAAATTCTCTTACAATATACTCCTGCATATAAGGAATAAACAGCTTTTCTATTCCATAATGTCCTGCATCAATAATTGCCAATCCCTGTGCCATGGCATCCAATCCCTCATGATGACCGATGTCTCCGGTAATCAGCACCTGCACACCCGCCTTGAGTGCTGCCGATATCATAGATTTTCCAGAACCTGGTGAAATAGCTGCCCTCTCTACCAACGTTTCACTGTCTCCATAAAGAATGACTCCCTCTAATCCAAATACCTGACGGATATAGGCTGCATACTTCTCTAATAGCATAGGCTTTGACAGTCTTCCATACCTTCCGATTCCTTCTCTGGCAATTTCATCCTCGTAGGTCATATACAGAACTTCTCTATTTTCCAGCCCGATTTCGTCTGCCGCTGCATCTGCCATCCCCATCACATCAAAATTAGTATGCATCACATAATAGCTAATGTCATTTCCCAGTAATTTTACCAGCCTGCGACCGATAAAATCATCTGTATTAATCTTTTTCAGTGGAGAAAAAATCAAGGGATGATGAGTCAGCAGCATATCTGCACCCCCACATACCGCCTCCTCAATTACCTCGTCAGTAGCATCCAGAGCAATATAAATTCTGCCCACCGGCTTGTCCCTCCTGCCTGCCAGAAGTCCTACATTATCCCAGGTTTCTGCAAAGGTGGGAGAGGATAGCTGCTCCAAACTTTCTATAATGTTGCTACACAGAATCTGAGGCTTGATAACACTTTTCTCCTCTGAAAAAATTTTTTCCCTATCTTCCCCATCTTCTCTCTGGCTTTTTCTCTGCTTCTCTATTTCCTGTAACCGATTTCCTTCTTCCATTTTCATCCCTACTTCCCTATGTATCCCCCTGCTGCCTCTGCTCTCATTCTATCTTCTGCTATCTCTGTTATGATTGGCAGGAATCTCTGCTGCAAAAGTCTCTATCTTGTCGTTCTCCTCAAAGGACTATCCCCATCTCATCCTATCAAGCCTACTCTCCCTGATTAACATAAGTCAACGCTTGCTCTATATCCTGTATCTTTTCCAGAATTTCCCTCCGTCTTTCCTTCTGCCTGCTATTCTCCTGTAGACCTTCCAGAATCCCTGTGTAGATTCCCCATTCTTTTTGCAAAAAATTCTGTAACACCGGATGTCTTTTCTGCAGCAGTATTGGACCATACCTATCTTCCAGCCTCTGCCACTGCTCCTGACTCTGCTCTTTTTGTTCAGTCTGCCTTGACCTTAGAAGCTGGTCCCGACTTTGGTTCTGCTGCTTTATCCCTTCTCCTGGCAAAGCCTTGATGACCGGATAGTATTTTCCTTCTTCCAAAACCATGTCTTCCTCAATAATTGCATAGCCTCTTTTTCGCAGATATTTTCTTATCTCCTGCAGCTCTGACTGAGGCTGCAGAATCATCTCCTGCATCTGCACCAGCTTCTCCTGACCTTCCTCCAAAATCCGTATCATCAATCTGCCACCCATACCGGCACAGAGAAGGGTATCGGCTTCTCCTGGTAAAAGAGCCTGTATTCCATCAGAAATCCGCGTTTCCACCCGTGCCGTCATCCCCTGCTCTGCAATATGATTTTTTGCCGCCTGCAGAGGGCCCTGATTCACATCCATGGCAATCACCTGAGGGCTGATTCCCCTTTCCACCAGATAGATAGAAACAAACCCATGGTCACAGCCCACATCACATACCACATTTCCTTTTGTTACCAGACCTGCCACCGCCTTCAGCCGGTCTGATAATTCAATCTGCCTTCCCATTCTCAAGCAATCCTAAAGCTTAATCCAGATAATCCTTTAATTTCCTGCTTCGGCTGGGATGGCGAAGCTTCCGCAGTGCCTTGGCTTCAATCTGGCGGATACGCTCACGGGTAACGTTAAACTCCTTTCCTACCTCTTCCAGCGTTCTGGCTCGTCCATCATCCAATCCAAAACGCAGACGAAGCACCTTCTGCTCTCTGTCAGTCAAGGTACTCAGCACCTCTACCAGCTGCTCCTTTAGCAGAGTAAAGGCAGCTGCATCTGCAGGCACTGGTACATTATCATCCTGGATAAAGTCTCCCAGATGACTATCCTCCTCCTCACCAATAGGTGTTTCCAGGGAAACCGGCTCCTGAGAAATTTTCAAAATTTCCCTTACCCGGTCTACAGGCATATTCATTTCTTCTGCAATTTCCTCCGGAGCAGGCTCTCTGCCCAGCTCCTGCAGCAGCTGTCGGCTTACACGAATTAACTTATTAATCGTCTCTACCATATGCACAGGAATACGAATCGTTCTGGCCTGGTCAGCAATGGCTCTGGTAATTGCCTGACGGATCCACCAGGTTGCATAAGTGGAAAATTTATAGCCCTTTCTATAGTCAAACTTTTCCACTGCCTTAATCAGTCCTAAGTTACCCTCCTGAATTAAATCCAGGAAAAGCATCCCCCTACCCACATATCTTTTGGCGATGCTGACCACCAAACGCAGATTTGCTTCTGCCAGACGCTTTTTCGCCTCCTCGTCACCCATTTCCATCTTTCTTGCCAGCTCAATTTCTTCCTCTGCATTGAGAAGGGGAACCTTGCCAATTTCCTTTAGATACATCCGCACCGGGTCCTCAATGCTAATTCCGTCAGGTACAGACAAGTCGATATTTTCCACATCTACTTCGTCTTCTTCCGTAAGGATAATTTCTTCACCATCTACGTCATCATCTTCTGTAATACGAAGCACATCCACATTGTTCTGCTCCAGCAGCTCCAGTATCCGGTCAAACTGCTCCTCCTCTAACGCCATATCGGTAAAGAAATCACTGACTTCCTGATATTCCAGAACATTTTTCTTTTTTTTCGCTGCATTGAGAAGCTCCTTCAGACGCTCTTCAAATTTTGCATGTGTATTTTCATCCATGTTGGGTTCCATCCTTCCTTCTGTGTGATAGTATTATCCCTGATACAGGGAAATATGCGTTTTACTAAGCTCTTCCAGTTCTTTTTTTACTTTTACTACCTGCTGGAATGCCTGAGGGTTCTCCCCCATTCGTTCAGAATAATAGGCAAAGCTTTCGTTTTTAACCGCCAGAATAATATCATGGAGTGCCTTTTCCTTTTCCTGTACCGTATCCAGAGCCTCCAGCCTTTCATTCATCAGGGCAGCTACCTCCTTATGCTCCTCCCCCTCTGAAAACATACTCACCAAATCTGCATGGTGGATTCCTCCCGCCTTCATTTTTTCAAATACCCGAACTGCTACCTGCCGATACAGCTCATCCGTAAAATCCTCTGGAGAAATATATTTGGCAATTATGGGAAAAGCCTCCGGCTCATCCGTCATCCAGGTAAACAAAAGCCTCTGATTCCTTCTCTTGTTTTCCTCCGGTGTCCTCTTTTTATCAGCCATTCCGGATTTTGGTCGGACTGCCGGTCCAATCCCTGACCGGGCGGCCTGGGAAATAACCAGCTTACGCAGACTTTCCGGGCTGATATGGTACTTTTCTGCCACTGCCTGCAGATAATTTTCTCTCTCTACCTCTTCCTCAAAATCACAGAGCTTTCCTGCCAGCCTTTTATGGAAGTCGGTTTTCGACTCCGGATCCTTGAAGTCATGCTCCTTCTCCATCATTCGGAGTTCAAAGAAAAAGCTGCCCTCTGCCTCTGCCATTCTCTGCCGGAAAACCTCTGCTCCCTGATGGCTGATAAACTCATCCGGATCCTTATAAGGACTCATATCGATTACCTTACAGCCAATCCCTGCCTCTCTTAAGATGCTAATTGCCCTTAATGCCGCCTTCATCCCTGCCCCATCACCATCATAGGCCAGCAACACTTCTGTCTCATACCGCTTTAATAAACCGGCTTGTCCCGGGGTAAAGGCTGTTCCTAAAGAGGCCAATGCCTGGGGAAAACCTGCCTGGTGCAGTGCAATTACATCCATATAGCCTTCACAGAGAATAAAGTTGTTCTGTCTGGAGCTTCTGGCAAAATTCAGTCCATAAAGATTTCTGCCTTTATCGAAAATCAAAGATTCCGGTGAATTCAGATACTTGGGCTTCGCTTCCCCCATCACCCTCCCTCCAAAGCCTATCACTCTGTGGTTAATATCCTGAATGGGAAACATCACCCGATTCCAGAACTTATCATAAAGGCCATACCTTTCATCAAAGCCGGCCAGCCCTGCCTCCTGAATCAAATCATCTCTATAGCCCTTGGAACGAAGATACTTTATCAGCTGATTGCCTGATACGGGAGCAAAGCCCAGCCCAAACCTTTTCATCGTCTCTTCATTTAACTGCCGTTTCTGCAGATATTGGCTGCCTGTCTCTCCCTGGGGAGAACGCAGACAATAGTAAAAATACTTTGCGGCCTCCTTATTTACCTCTAACAGCTGAGTTTTCCGGCTTTCCTTCTTTTTTTCCTCCTGGGAGTAGCCTGTTTCAGGAAGACTCACCCCCGCCCTGTCAGCCAATAGCTTAACCGCTTCTGTAAAACTATAATTTTCGTATTCCATCACAAAGGTAAATACATTGCCTCCTATCCCGCATCCAAAGCAATAGAACATCTGTTTGCTTCCTGATACCGAAAAAGAGGGGGACTTTTCATTATGGAAGGGACAGAGACCAAAGTGATTACTCCCTTTTTTTTGCAGATGCACATAACCGGAGACTACATCTACTATATCATTTTTCATTCGTACCTCTTCCACTACTTCCTCCGGATAGTACATGTGCATCCCCTGCCCTTTCTATTATATTATCATCATAACAATACCTTTTTCTGCTTTTAGTTCTAATTGTAACTATTCAGAATCATAGAGAAGCCATCATAAGCAAAAGGAAAGCTTAAAAGAAGCGATTTTGCAAATGGAGGCTTTGAACAGTTACTTCTAATTAGAATATTCGGTATCTGGTGAGAAAATCCTTTATTTTTATCCTAAGATTTCAAAAGTAAATTCTGCCATCCTGTCAATAGCCTCCTGAGCTATCTTTAGCCGTGACATCTGAAAGACATGCCACATTCCCTCAAAAACGTCTATTCTTGCCTGTACTCCGGCAGCCTTCAGCTTTTCCTCCAACAGTAGGGAATCGCTGAGCAGAATTTCGTTTTCCCCTACCTGAATATAGGTAGGCGGAAATTTTGAAAAATCTCCAAATAAGGGGGAAACCAGAGGATTTTCCAGATGCTTTTCTCCTACATAGTTGTGAATCATCTCATTTAAATATTCCTGATTAAGCACAGGGTCCACGTCTCGTTTCGCCTGATAGGACTTCCCTGATGCCGTCAAATCTGTCCAGGGAGACATCAGTGCCAGTCCCCCCGGCAGCAGTCTGCCCTCCTTCTTTAATTTATGAACCAACACCAGTGCCAGATTTCCTCCTGCTGAATCCCCTGCCACAATAACGTCACGGGCTCCATATCCCAATAACATTAAATAATTCCAGGCTCTCTCTACATCTCCTACTGCTGCCGGAAAAGGATGTTCCGGTGCCAGTCGGTAGTCAAAGCCCAACACATCCATACCAGAAGCAACTGCCAGCTTGGTTGTCAGACTTCGGGCATATAAACAGCTTCCTGTAGAATATCCCCCTCCATGGCAGTACAGAATCGCCTTTCTTTTCCGATGAGGCCGCTTTGGCCTAACCCATTCTGCATGCATTCCATAGATATTAGCCGCCTTCACCTTAATCTCTCTGGAATTACCCATCAATACTCCAAAATAATTCTGAGACTGTCTATGCTTATCTATATCTGTATGTTCCACTACACTATGTACTCTTTTAATTAAATGCATAAGATTCTGATTCTTTTTATCTTTTTCCTGCGACATCTTCCTCGTCCTTTCAAAATAGTACAAGTAATTCTATCACAGAACCCGGAAAATGTGTTATACTCTTACTTAGGAAAATCATAATTTTTTATAAACATAAGCCACACAGAGGAGTCTTCTATGCCTGAAACCAAAAAAAATGAACGGAAAATATGGTATAAACTGGACCTGTCTGCTATCGTCTACCCTACCTTGCAGCGAAAGGATTTTTCTTCTGTATACAGACTTTCTGTACTTCTAAAGGAAACCATTCACCCGGATATCTTACAGCAGGCAGTAGACATTGCCCTTCAACGGTTTCCTACCTATAAGGTAGCCATCCGCAAAGGACTTTTCTGGCGTTATCTGGAAACCAACAACAGACCGGGACCCTTTGTCCAACCGGATATAAAAAATCCCTGTATGCCTATGCCCTTTAAAGCAAATAATCGCTATCTTATCCGTATCTACTATCATGAATGCCGGATTGCTCTGGAGGCACATCACAGCCTGGGAGACGGTACTGGGGGAATGTGTGTACTTCAGACAATTACCGCGGTATATCTAAGGCTGCTGGGACATACCATATCTAATGGCGGCTTCGTTCTGGATGTGGATGGGGAGCCGGATCCAGAGGAACTGGAGGATGCCTATATGCGTTACGCCAATGCTCAGGTGCGTCCTCCCCGTCCTGGAGAAAAGACCTACCGGGTAAAAGGAACCAAGGAGCCTTTTTACACACTCAATATTATTGATGGGATTATGTCTGTTAAAGAGGTGCAGACAGTGGCTGCCAAATACAGTGCTACCCTTACGGAATACCTGAATGCTGTGCTTCTCTATGCCCTGCTGCAAAAGCAGCAGGAGGAATGGCATCTGAAGCTTTATCCCGTCAGAATTGCCATGCCTGTCAACCTGCGCCGTTTTTTTCCTTCCCGTACACTGCGTAACTTTATTACTATGGTCTATCCCTCCATCGATCCCCGATTAGGAGACTATACCTTTGAAGAAATCGTTATTCATGTACGCAACTATATGCGATACTATATTAATGATAAGTTTCTGCGGGGAGACATTACCACCAATGCGGCTACTCAAAGAAATCTGCTTATTCGAATCGTTCCCTTATTTATCAAGGACTTTACGGTTAGGCAGTTCTATACCAGAGTACAGGATAGAAATTCCTCGGCAGGACTGACGAATATGGGAGCCTTAAAGGTACCTGATGATATGAAGCCCCATATTAAGCGGTTTGACATCTATATGGGGCAGCCCTTCTCCTCCCGTACCAACTGTGCGGTAGTCAGCTTCGAGGATACACTAACCATCAACTTTGCCAGCAGTATTATAGAGGCAGATGTGGAAAGATATTTCTTCCGTAAGCTAGTGCAGGATGGCATCCATGTCCAGATAGAAAGTAATCGATAGGAGGTCTGAATCTATGTCATATTGTGTACACTGCGGTGTGGAGCTGGAAAAAGGCACTCCCGCCTGCCCTCTTTGCAACACCCCCGTCATTGATCCTGCGGAGCTGGGCTTTCCCCCTCCCCGTCCCTTATATCCCGAGGACAAGCCTGCCGGCATCCCCAAGCTGAGCCGACGGGTAATTCTCATCCTCACCTCCCTGCTGATTCTGATCCCCTCCTTCGTCACGCTGGTCTGCGACCTCTCCCTGATGGGCGGGGTGACTTGGTCTGCCTACGTATTGGGAGCGGCGGCAGGCATTGTGGGCGGACTGGCCGTCCTGCTGTATGCCAATCCTCTGCGCGCCTTCGGAAAGGTGCTGGTGCTGGGTGCGATCTGGTCGCTGTACTCTTTCTTCGTGGAATATTGGATGCATCGTGAGCTGCGCTTCCCCTTCGCACTTCCCTTCGTCGTTTACGGCACGCTGATGATCGCCCTGCTTTGTCTGGTTGGTCGGCTAATGCGAAAAAATCCCCGTCCGCTTTTGCTGGTGGCGCTGTTTTTCCTGCTGGCCGGCGGATTCTGCGTGCTGATTGAGTGTCAGATTAACTTGGCCTACAGCATCATCCCCCGTGCCCTGTGGAGCGTTTATCCTGCAGGCACCGCCATCCTGCTGGCAGGCGTGTTCGTCACCATCGACCGCAGCACCACGCTGAAAGCGAATTTGAAGAAAAAGCTGTTTATATGAAAAAAGCCGTCCGACGGAGGTCGGGCGGTTTTGCTTTCGCTCATCGCACCCATAGGGGAGGGGGCGCACACCTCGTAGTGGATGTGTGCACCTTTCCGCCGCACCCGTAGGGGCGCAGAAAGCCGCGCAGCGGCGTCTGCATCGCCCGCCGTTGCCCCTTCGCACACCGTTCCCTTGGTGCAATATCGTTTGTCAGTGCGCCGAGGTTGGGTTGGTGCGAGGCGCTTCACGGACCGTCGAGGACGCCGGTCCCTACAAGGTGGGGGCGCCTTCCACGTAGAACCAAAAG
>JAFXJR010000086.1 GCA_017532145.1 Lachnospiraceae bacterium
ACCTGGATGGTGAAGAAGCAGGCATTAAATCTGTTACCTTTCAGGTCAATGGAGAAAATGCCTATGGCTATTTAAAGTCGGAAAAAGGAGTCCATCGCTTAGTACGTATTTCTCCATTTAATGCTCAGGGAAAACGGCAGACTTCTTTTGTTTCTCTGGATGTAATGCCGGATATTGAGGAAGATATGGACATTGAAATTAACGCTGACGAGCTTAGGATAGATACCTATCGATCCAGTGGTGCTGGAGGGCAGCATATCAATAAAACTTCCTCAGCGATTCGGATTACCCATTTGCCTACTGGAATTGTTGTACAGTGTCAGAATGAACGTTCCCAGTTTCAGAATAAAGATAAGGCAATGCAGATGCTAAAGGCCAAGCTGTATATGCTGAAGCAGGAGGAAAATGCAGAAAAGCTTTCGGACATTCGGGGTGAGGTTAAGGAAATTGGCTGGGGAAGCCAGATTCGTTCTTATGTTCTACAGCCTTATACCATGGTAAAGGACCACCGAACCTCAGAGGAATCCGGCAATGCAGATGCGGTGCTGGATGGAGCATTGGATCCTTTTATCAATGCTTATTTAACCCAGTCAAGGAAGTCTCCTACTTCATAAATATTTTGATAAAAATACAGAGTCCATGGATATAAATCGTTTCCATGGACTCTGATTAGTTACCTTTATTTTGGGAATGGCAGATTAAATCCATATAAAAGTTTGCCATTACTGCCTTTTGATAAGGCAGAATCCAGAGAATAGCCAAACCAAAGGAAAAGAGGGCAAGCAGATAGAGAGGAAAGAAGCTGACAGACAGATAAAGAAGTCTTCTTTTATGTCCCTTCATCATCCTACAGCTGGTTTGCAGAAGTTCTTTGGCAGAGTATTGAGGAAAATCCTGCAATAGATAGAAGGATTGTGATAACATTAAGCTAATAAAGACAGCCACCATATATCCCAGAATAAAAAGAAGAATAGATAAAATCCATAAGGAAGAATAGGGTGAGCTGACCTTGTATAGATACTCGGCTATCTGTGAGGGAAGCTGACAGGCAATAACAGCCAGCAGAGAACATAGCTGGAGAGTAATAGCCTTACCCGGGCATATCTGAAATCCATAAAGAATATCGTTGACAGAAACCATTTCATAACAACTAAGCTTTAGATATAGATAAGCACTGCCGGAAGCAAAGAGTCCCATCAGCAGAAAAACAGCACAGGCAGGCAGATAAGCGGCAATCATTCCCATGATATTTCCTTTGCTTAAAAAAGGGGTAGTTATGGTAGAAAGCAGAGTCAGTGAAAATAAAATAAACAAAAACTCAAAGAATAAAGCACCAAGGGCAGTTCCATAGTGGCCAAATAACTGTTCTCGTGCCATGCCCTTTAACTGAGCAGATGATTTATAAGTATTCATTCTAATCTCCCGGAATTATCGTAGTCAAGTGTAAAGTGTGCCTGCAGATACAGACACACTCTAAAAAGCTATACAGCTACATCTAAATGCATACCTCGTAATTTAACAGCATCGGCAGCCTTTTGATTCTTCTGATAAGGATTATCCTCATTGGTGTATTTAATCATTGTGGTAGTGGTTCCTCCTGATACATAGCTACGTCCACATTCAGGACAGACACAGGTACGGAGAGCGACAGTAGCAGAGACCACCTTTCCATTTTTGACTGCTGCCTCTTTATAGGCATTGGCAACATGCTCCTGCTCATGAGAGCGAATCAGAGAAGCAGAAGCCTCAGGCGAAATATGGGTGGGAGCTTTAAACGACACCATTTCGTCAGAACCGTCCTGATACTTACGACTGCTGCAGGTTTCACATTCAGCCGGGGAAGACTTCTTTCCCAGTGACTCTACCTGAGTCTCTCCAGGATTGCGAATACCGCTTTTAGGCTGCATATGCGGCACAGAATAATTGTAGTTACTCGCTCCGTATACCCCATAATAGGCACCGGAAATTGGGCTGATTCCATTCATAAAATACGACTCCTTTCTTTTGTGATACTCATGTGATGTGAAAAAACCTTATTTATCCAAAAGCTTTTCTATTTTTTCTTCCATGGACTCTCCCAGCATTTCTTCAGAGGAAATTCCATAGATTTCTTCCACCATTTCATCATAGATTCTGGCTGATTCCCGCATAATCTCAGAGCCAAAGAGAGAGAAGGTGATAGCAATAATCAAAATATTACTACATAAACCAATAGCTCCGGAAACGATACCGGCTATAGCCTGTACCCTTAGAGAGGCTGCTGCCTCTCGGGAAAGAATAGCTAACAGGATAGCCAGACTGCCGAAAATAAAAGGCAGATATAGGGTAAACGTAAAAGTGGTTACTATAGCAAGAATCCCCAGTAGCATGGCCGCAAGAGCCAGCTTCTGTCCTGTCTTAAATTCATTCATAAAGTGTCCTTTCGGATGTCATAGGTTTTCTACAAAGTAGATAGAATTATCATATATGATTATTGTACCATCTAATGTGAAAGAATACAATCTTGAAAATGTCATTCTTTTTCCACTATAATAGGAGAGCATAGATAGAGCAGTAAAATAGAATCTTTGGAAATGGAGTATAGTAATGGACATTATATTGAAGTTGGGTGAGGAGCTGGAGGTACAGAGATGGCAGGTGGAAGCTGCGGTACAGCTGATGGATGAGGGAAATACCATTCCCTTTATTGCCAGATACAGAAAGGAGGCCACCGGGTCTTTAAACGATGAGGTATTGAGAAATCTCGATGAACGTCTAAGCTATCTGAGGAATTTGGAGGAAAAGAAACAACAGGTATTGGCCACCATAGAAGAACAGGGCAGGCTGACTGAAGAACTGCGGGAGAAGCTTCTGGCAGCAGAAACGCTGGTGGTCGTAGAGGATTTATATCGCCCTTATCGGCCAAAGAGGAAAACCAGAGCCAGTGTAGCCAGAGAAAAGGGGCTGGAGGGACTGGCACAATGGATTAAAGGTCAGCAAAACTGCTCTCCCTTAGAGGAGGAGGCTGCGGTATACCTCAATGAAGAAAGAGGAGTAGAAAGTGTTCAGGAGGCGATACAGGGGGCTATGGATATTCTGGCAGAGGAGATTTCTGATGAAGCAGACTATCGTATCTATATCCGTGAACTTACTCTGCAGGAGGGGCGGATTACCAGCAATGCCAAGGATGAAAATGTCCAGAGCGTGTATGAGACCTACTATCATTATGAGGAGCCTTTAAAAAAGGTAGCGGGACATCGTATTCTGGCCTTAAACAGAGGAGAGGGAGAGAAGCTTCTGACGGTAAAGGTAGAGGCACCTCAGGATCGTATTCTCCGATATTTGCAAACAAAGGTAATTACGATGGACAATCCGGTGACTTCTCCTGTATTGGAGGCAGTGATTGAAGACAGCTATCATCGGTTAATTGCTCCGGCAATTGAAAGAGAGATTCGCAATGAGTTGACGGAAAAAGCAGAGGATGGCGCAATTCTGGTATTTGGCAAAAATCTGGAGCAGCTGTTGATGCAGCCTCCTATTGCAGGCAGGGTGGTTCTGGGCTGGGATCCTGCCTTTCGTACCGGCTGTAAGCTGGCTGTAGTGGATGCCACAGGAAAGGTGCTGGATACCAAAGTAATTTTTCCTACAGCTCCTCAGCATAAGGTAGAGGAAGCAAAAAAAGAACTGAAAAAACTGATTAGCAAATATGGAATCTCTTTGATTTCTTTAGGAAATGGTACTGCCTCCAGAGAGTCTGAGCAGGTGATTGTGGATTTGATGAAGGAGCTGGATACTCCGGTACAGTATGTAATTGTCAATGAGGCAGGAGCTTCCGTCTATTCGGCCAGTAAGCTGGCTACAGAGGAATTTCCCCATTTTGATGTGGGACAAAGGAGTGCAGCCTCCATTGCCCGAAGGCTGCAGGATCCTTTAGCAGAGCTGGTGAAAATTGATCCCAAGGCTATCGGTGTGGGGCAGTATCAGCATGATATGAACCAGAAAAAGCTGGGAGAAACTTTGGGTGGTGTGGTAGAAGATTGTGTCAATCGGGTAGGTGTGGATTTAAACACAGCCTCTGCTTCTTTGCTGGAGCATATTTCTGGTATTACCAAGACGGTTGCCAGGAATATTGTAGACTACAGGGAAAAGAATGGACGTTTTACCAACAGAAAGCAGCTGTTGAAGGTAGCCAAGCTGGGACCAAAAGCCTTTGAACAGTGTGCAGGCTTTTTACGGATTCTGGAAGGAGACAATCCTTTGGATGCCACCAGTGTACATCCGGAATCCTATGAAGCTGCTTTGAAGCTTTTGGAACAGTTGGAGCTTACGATGGAGGATGTAAGAGAGGTACAGAGGAAAAGTCGTCAGGAAAAAGGAAAGAAGCAGTCTCCCGTGGGTACCTTGGAGCGGAAGATTAAGAACAGGGAAAAGCTGGCTCAGGAGTTGGGAATCGGTGAAATTACACTGATGGATATATTAAGGGAGCTGGAGAAGCCGGCCCGAGACCCCAGAGCCGATATGCCTGCTCCCATTCTGCGCAATGATGTATTGGATATGGCAGATTTAAAGCCAGGTATGATATTAAAGGGAACCGTCCGCAACGTCATTGATTTTGGAATCTTTGTCGATATTGGAGTACATCAGGACGGATTAGTGCATATTTCCCAGATTACCGATCGCTTCATCAAGCATCCGATGGAGGTTGTCAGTCTGGGGGATGTGGTAGAAGTGCAGGTGCTTTCCGTAGACCCTGCTAAAAAGAGGATTTCGCTGACGATGAAGCTGGGAAAATAGACGTGAACTATTACAAATAGATGACACCTCTTAGCGGTCAGTTCTTGACGAAGGTAAAAATATTGTGTATGGTGTTGAAGAAGGAAACATATAGAAATGGAGGAAGAACATGGATTACGCAAAAGAATCATTGAAGAAGCATTATGAATGGAAGGGAAAGCTGGAGGTAGTGGCAAGGGCTTCTGTAGATAGTAAGGAAGCACTGTCTTTGGCTTATACACCGGGAGTAGCCGAGCCTTGTCTGGAAATTCAAAAGGATGTGGATAAAAGCTATGAGCTGACTAGACGTTGGAATACGGTTGCAGTAGTTACGGATGGAACTGCAGTACTGGGACTGGGTGACATTGGACCGGAAGCAGGGATGCCGGTGATGGAAGGAAAATGCGTTCTTTTCAAAGAATTTGGCGGAGTAGATGCAATTCCTCTTTGTATCAGAAGCAAGGATGTAGATACCATTGTAGAGAATATTGCTTTACTGGCAGGCAGCTTTGGCGGAGTGAATCTGGAGGATATCAGTGCTCCCCGCTGTTTTGAAATTGAGAAAAAATTAAAGGAACGATGTGATATCCCGATTTTTCATGATGATCAGCATGGAACGGCAGTAATCACTCTGGCAGGCTTACTGAATGCCCTGAAGCTGGTGGATAAGAAAATTGAAGAGATTAAGATTGTTACCAGTGGTGCAGGTGCGGCAGGAATTGCCATTACCCGTCTGCTTCTTAGTACCGGTGCAAAAAATGTGATTATGACAGACCGGGATGGGGCAGTCTATAAGGGAAGAGAAAATCTGAATCCAATCAAGGAAGAAATGGCAGAGATTACCAATCTTACAGGAGAAAAGGGAACGCTGGCAGAAATATTGAAGGGAGCAGATGTATTTATTGGTGTATCAGCTCCGGGAGCAGTGACCACAGAAATGGTAAAATCTATGGCTCCTCATGCTATTGTTTTTGCCTGTGCCAATCCCACCCCGGAAATCTTTCCGGAGGAAGCAAAGGCCGGTGGAGCAGCTATTGTAGCTACTGGGCGCAGTGATTTCCCCAACCAGATTAACAATGTACTGGCTTTTCCGGGAATTTTCCGTGGAGCATTGGATGTGAGAGCTTCTGATATTAATGATGAAATGAAGGTGGCAGCAGCTTATGCACTGGCTAATCTGGTCAGTGATGAAGAGTTGAACCCGGATTATATTCTCCCGGCAGCTTTTGATGTACGGGTAAAGGATGCGGTAGCAAAGGCTGTTGCTGATGCGGCAATAAAAAGTGGTGTAGCTAGGGATAAATAGTAATGTACATCTTGAATAAATTAGGATAAAAAGGACGGAGCAGGCAGACTTCGTTCTTTTTATTATTTTAGATATTGACAAAGTAGGAAAAAGTGTTTATTGTATTAATAAAGTAATACAATAGAGAGCAGATAACAAGCTGGTCAGGAGGATAGGGGATGGGTATATTAATCAATCTTCGGGATATATGTAAAATTTATAATCCTGGAGAAAATGAAGTAAGGGCATTGGATCAGATAACTCTAACCATAGAGGAAAATGAATTTGTAGCAATTATCGGTCAGTCCGGCTCAGGAAAGTCTACACTGATGAATATGCTGGGCTGTTTGGATACACCTACCAGCGGCACTTATATGCTGCATGGTCAGGATGTGTCGGGACTGAGTGAGGATGAGCTTTCAGACATCCGCAATAAGGAGATTGGATTTATTTTTCAGGGGTTTAACCTGATTCAAAATCTGACAACCTTAGAAAACGTGGAGCTGCCATTAATTTACAGAGGAGTAGCGAAAAAAGAGAGGATACAGTTAGCAGAGACAGCTCTGGGCAGAGTAGGCTTAGAGAGTCGTAAGACTCATAAGCCCTCAGAGATGTCAGGAGGACAGCAGCAAAGAGTGGCAATTGCCAGAGCCATTGCTCAGGCACCTCCGGTTATTCTGGCAGATGAGCCTACAGGTAATCTGGATTCCGGCTCCAGCAAAGAGATTATGGAAATTTTAAAAAGGCTTCACCGGGAAGGAAGGACAGTGATTTTGATTACCCATGACAACGAGATTGCAGCGCAGGCAGGTCGGGTAATTAGAATAAAGGATGGAAAGATAGCAGAGGATAGTACAGCGTCAGAAGGTGCAGGTAATAGCCTTCTGTAGTGCTTCATCAGGAAAGGAGGATAAGGATGAAGGAAAAAAAGAAGAAGCTGATAAAGACGAGTATTGGTGCAGGAATAGCAGGGGTATTGTTGTTATTGATGGTCATTCCTAATATATCTTCGGCAAGTAGCAAGCCAACAGTAACGGTAGCAGAGGTGGAAAAGGGAGACATTGAGCAGACAATCAGTACCAGTGGTACGGTAAGCTCCGGGCAGGTAAAAACCTATTTTTCTCCTATTAATGTAGAAATTGGGGCGATTCATGTGGCAGCAGGAGAGAGTGTATCCAGAGGAAATCCTGTACTGGTCTATGAGGAGGAGGCTTTGGCACAGGAAAAGGACAGAGCCAGTCTGCAGCTACAGGCAAATCAGGGAAGCTACCAAAATTCTATAGGAAAGAACCAGGACAGCTTAGGAGATCTGCAGGAGGCAGAAACCAATCTGGCTGTACTGGAACAACAGATTACGGATATAGACAATTATATTAAGGAGCTGCAAAAAAAGGTGGATGACAAAAAAGCAGCCCTGGCCCATGAAGGTTCTCTACTGCAGATTTCCCTGATTGACTGGGCAGATCAGCCGGATTCGGATGAATATCAGAATCTTCAAAAGCTGGTTCAGAGGAACAATTATGAGCAGGCTAACAATGCAGAAATTCGTGCCTGGCAGGAGGAGATTGCCAGATATACGGAGATGCTGAATAATTGCAAGGAAGATAAGGCAGAGATGAAGTCTCAAAAATCAGCTGCGGAAAGCAGCAGATTAAGCCAGGGCAGTCAGGAGGAGCTGGAGGCCAAAAAGAAGATGGAGGATATGGCTAACACACAGACTTTGGAGGCTGTAGAAGAGTTCCAAAAAGGAATATTGGCTGACTTTAACGGAGTAGTAACAGAGATGAATGTGGTAGAGGGGCAGACTCCCGCTGTGGGTACTCAGCTATTTAAGCTGGAAAGTACAGAAACAGTCAAGGTGACTATTGCTGTAACGAAATATGATTTGGAAAAGCTGAGTGTGGGTCAGAAGGCATCCATTATTATTGCTGGCAAAGCGTATGAAGGAGAAGTAAGTAAGATTAACAGAATGGCAGTAAAAAATGCCAGTGGAGCACCAGTAGTCAATGCCGATATTCATATTCTGAATCCAGATGAAGACCTGTTTTTAGGGGTAGAGGCCAGAGTCACTATTTATACAGCAAAGTCTCAGCAGGCTATTTTAGCACCTCTTAGTGCGGTCAACACGGATAAGGATGGGGACTTTGTTTATACGGTAGAAAATGAAACTGTAGTACGGCAGCCTGTACAGACAGGGATTAGCTCCGATTGGTATATAGAAATTTTGAGTGGGTTGGAGGAAGGAAGTCAGGTATTAACAGAGATTTCCACTGATATTCAGGAGGGGATGAAGGTCACAGCAGTGTTGGAGGAGGCAGAAGGCTTATCTTCAGCAGCAGAAACAGAGAGAGTTTTGATACAGATGGCAGAATAGGGGGCAGGTATGGCACAAATATGGGAATACATTAAGATTGCCCTGATGAATATTAAAAGTAATAAGGGACGCTCTATGCTGACGATGCTGGGCATTATTATCGGAATTGCCTCCGTCATTATGGTAATGGCTATTGGAAATGGGGTAAGAGGCCAGATTAATGAGGAATTGGAAAGCATTGGCAGTGGGCAGATTGTAGTCTATGTGGATAGCACGTTAAAGGATACCACAGTCAGCTTTTGTCAGGAGGATTTTGAACTGATTGAAGAGAGAATCCAGCATGTGAAGGCGGTAACTCCTACTCCAAGTGGCTGGGGGACAGCAGAGGGACCTAAAGGCGACTTTGAAGCTCAGGTATCAGCAGGTACAG
>JAFXJR010000087.1 GCA_017532145.1 Lachnospiraceae bacterium
GCTGGTTGTATTGCTTGCCTTATTTTCCTGATTCATTCCACTATTATTCTGACTATAATCGTTTTTAGACATATTTTTGTTCCTCCTGATTAATTTTGATTACAGGAATAGTATGTCGGTTTCAAAAAAAAGTATTCGATTTTTTTCTAGTACTTAAGTACTATTTTTTTATTCATGATGCACAAAAAAGAAATAGTACTTTAGTACTATTTTCATGTTGCTTTTTTCTTTTTTCCTGCTATAATAAGTATTGTAAATAGAAACTATCCCTTCATCATTTCTATTTACAGACCCTTATATTAATTATTTATACTCCCCTCATTAGAGCATCAGAATCATCTGATGCTCTACTACTTTTTCCTTGATACTTCTATGACTAAGACCAAACCCTTATGACACGTCAAATCATCATTTATCCCTAAAGAATTAGCTTTTCTCACCAAGTCAAAGCGGATATTCACAATCCACAAACTCAACTTCATTGAATTTCACTGCTTGCCTTTAATCATATCGTTAATAGCTATCTTCTTTTTTGTATTGCACGATATACCAGTACCACACAGATAACGGGAATTAAAATTGGAAGCAATGTGGTAACAATAGTACCCACAATACCTAAAACCAGCACTACTAGAAGTAGGATAATAATCAGAATCAGCCAGCTTGGAATCTTTATGCTGCGGGGACTGAATCCTTGATTTTTTTGCATTCTGACACCATCTTCATAGACCTCGTCACATACAGAGTGGGTACTACTGTAGCTTCTGTTTTCATTACGTGCTGCTTCAATAATTGATTTTGCCAGCAGGCGTGGATCTCCCAAACTGTCGATTACCTCCTGCTCAGCCTGTCCTGTACGGATTTGTGTATCAATGTACTCCTGATAATAGCGGATGTTTTCATTTACAGAACTACGTCCTAAGCTTCCACTCAATGCTCTTTGCAACGTATCAATAAATTCCATTCTGTTCATAAGCTTGCCTCCTCCAGATGACTTTAAAACAGATCCATTCCCCGTCTTTCTCTCAGTCTCCCCAAATACACCTCCGGTTCCCGCTTTAAATCCAGCATTGTTCGGAAGGCTCTAAGTACCAAAGTTTCCTTATTGCACTCCGAAGTATTTTTTCCCTCATCCCTTATCAGGTTATACTTGCTCATTTGCCATACATAAAGATCAGTCAATGAATAGCCATAACACTTAAAGTCGTCCCTGAAATCATGATTTATTAGATAATAAACCATTTCTTCATACAATTTTGGCTCTGTCAGCAGATCAGCCCAGAATTTTTCCAGCCACTCCCTATCTTGTCCTGCATACTCTGCCAGCGCTACCAGATATTCATAGACCTTTATTCTATGTGCATCATACCATACTCCCTGCATATTCTGCTCCTTTGCCACTATATATTATGTTTTATATTAATGTAGATTACCTGCTAAGTCAAATTACATTTTTATAAAATTTATGTCAAAGGTGCTACCAAACGTAGTACCCTGCCTAACAGCCTCTCCCAAAGTGGTATTTTTTTATAATAGTCCAAATCCACTTTCATACTGGCTGCTAAAGTTCTTTGAAAATCGGCTTCCACCTCCTGAATTACTGGACAGCGATAAAGAAAGCAGGCACATTCAAAATGATGATACAAGCTTCTGTAATCCAGATTGACAGTTCCTACTACAGCCTTTTCATCGTCCGAAATAAATACCTTTCCATGTACGAACCCAGGCTGATATTCATAGACCTCTACTCCTGCCTCCAGTAAATCAGTATAGAAGGTTCTTGACATAGCAAAAATTGTCTTTTTATCCGGTATATGGGGAATAATTATCCTCACCTCTACTCCCCTTCTGGCTGCATACTGCAAAGTATCTAACATAGCGTTATCCACAATGAAATATGGAGTCATAATGTGTACATATCTTACTGCCTGATGGATAATATCCATATAGATTGTCTCTGCAACGTTTTCTGTATTGGCAGGACCGTCTCCATAAGGTATAATCCAGCCTTCTGCTTGTGTAAGAAGATGATAATCTTTTCTGATATATTTCAGATAATCTTCATTCCCCTTCTCCGATACGTTCCACATCTGTAAAAACATAAGAGTAAAGCTTGTAACCGCCTCACCCTCTACCCGGATAGCTACATCCTTCCAATGACCATACTTTACTGTTTCATTAATATACTCATCTGCCAGATTGATACCTCCTGTATAGGCCACCCGTCCATCAATTACTAATATCTTTCTATGGTCTCTATTATTTTGAGAAGTCGACAGCAAGGGAATAATAGGGGAAAATGCCTTGGTATGAATCCCCTTTTTTTCCAGCTTTTTGGGATAGGAATAAGGCAACAGTAAAAGAGAACACATTCCATCATACATAAAACGTACCTCTACCCCTTCTGCCGCCTTCCTTTCTAAGATTTCCAGAATGCTGTTCCACATCTTTCCTTCCTCTACAATAAAATATTCCAAAAAGATAAAATCCTCTGCTTTTTCAAGCTCTAAAAGCAAATCTGCAAACATTTCCTCTCCCAGTCCAAAGTAGGCTGCTGAGGAATAACGATAAATCGGATAGCCTCCCACCTTTTCTACATAGGTTGCCATCCCTGCCATATGCCCATCTACCCAGTATATTTCTTCCTTGACCTCCTGAGCCGTCTTTAAAAAGTCAGAAGTTTGTGCTAGCCTTTTTTCCAATCCTTTTTTCAGCCCGATTCCTCCCAGATTCCCCATAATAAACAGGTACAGCAACGCACCAAACACTGGTGTCATACAGATAGGAATAACCCAGGCCAGCTTAAATTCCGGTGTTTCGTCCTTATTGATAATATATATCAATAAAATACCACTAATTAACAGCATGGATACCAGAGCCATCTCTTCCATCAGCCAAAATCCCAGTAAAAGCCAACTAATCTGTACTGCCATCAACAAAATTGTAATCATCGTTCTGCTAAATACTATCTTTAATACTATATTGAGATACTTCTTTATCAACCTTTCACTCCTCTTTTGCACCTATCTTTAATCGAATAGAATAGATAAAGGAGGAATCGGTACTAACCGATTCCTTTTCCTATGATAAAGTATTTGATTCCCATGGACGAATTCGATAGAATACCCCCAGACGGTCACAGATTTCCTGACACTTTTTCTCCTGTTCCTTTGTGATTGTGGTTTCTACTGTAGTCAACACCACCTTTGGCACATACTGCTTTACTCTTTCTGCAAATAAAAGCAGAGCATCAAAGGATTCTTCTCCAAATCTGTTCCTGGTCAGACGATGATAATCTGCCTTGTCCGGAGTATTCAGACTAATCGACACGGTATCCACCAAGCCCTGAAACATGGGAGCTGTATCCTTCTTATATATCAAGTCTGCCAATCCACTGGTATTGACCCGTACCGGTAGTCCATACCTTTCTTTGATAAAAGCTGCTATTTCTAACAAATCCTCCAACCGCTCTGTAGGCTCTCCAAAACCGCAGAAAACCACTTCCTTATACTTAGTCATGTCAAAGTGGTCAAACTCTCTTTTCACTTCCTCTACAGAAGGCTCTCTTTCCAGCCAAAGACTTCCTGAATGATTCATTTCATCCCTGTCCTGTCTTAGACAGAACGTGCAGGCACAAGGGCAACGATTGGTTAAATTTACATATAAGTTGTCATAGATTTCATATAAAATAGTCATTCTTTTCACCATACCTTTCTGATGTTTTTTAATTTCTTTCCAGCGTATATAAAATATCCTCAAAGCATACTCCGTCTGTCAAAGGAATTTGAAGCTCCAAAGACCTTAGGATACAATCTCTGACAAAGTGGGAAGCCTTCCGTACAGAACGTTCAAATTCCACTCCATTGACTGCATCAGCTGCAATGATTGAGGCAAAGACATCCCCTGTACCGGAACGCTCTGTACCTACTTTACAGGTAGATATAATCCGTGCCTCCTTCCCCTTCTCCTTTATATAATTTACAATAAAGTCTCCCTGAGGAATTCCTGTAATAACCACATTTTTTGGTCCTTTTTCTAATAAAAGCTCCGCCATCTGTTCCAGCTCTGCTTCCTTCCATTCCCCCTCTTTATAAGGAGTTTTTGTGAGCTTGCAACACTCTGTCAGATTAGGAGTAAGAATGTCTGCATAAGCCGTCAGTCTCTCCATTTCCCGGCATAGCTCCTCTGTATAGGTGGCATAGATTTTGCCATAGTCTCCCATAACAGGGTCTACAATTACTCTGGTTCTTTCACTGCGAAACTCCTCAATAAAGCGGATAACCAATTCAATCTGCCTCTTAGAACCCAAAAAACCGGAAGTAATTCCTTCAAATTCCAGCCCCAACTTACACCATTTAGACATATATTCTTCCATATGCTCTGTATAATCGTCAAAAAAATAATCCTGAAAGCCGGTGTGATTAGAAAAAATGGAAGTAGGTACCGGACAGGATTGGATTCCCATATAAGAAATAATTGGCATAGCCACTGCCAAAGAACAACGTCCAAAGCCGGACAAATCATTAATTACTGCTATTTTTTTTTGATTATTGTGGGACATATTCTATTCCTCCCTTGTATCATATAGGTACAGCCCTTCAGCTATTCCATTAGAAAAAGCACTCTGACGACCAGAGTGCTTTTTCTTTTCCTTGACTTTGCAAGGCTTTCCATTCCGTGCGCTAGAGGATTCGAACCCCCGACCTTTTGGTCCGTAGCCAAACGCTCTATCCAGCTGAGCTAAGCGCACAACTATTGTAAATTCGCCTGTTACAAATTCACTGCTTATAAGCTGATTTGTGATAAACTCATTTACAACAGTTATATTTTACCCTTATAATATAAAATTGTCAAGCATTATTTTTATATTTTTGGTATTCCTGCAAATCCCTTTGCTAAATCCTCATCTGTAGGTCTGTAATCAGCCATTTCTCCCTCATGAAACCTTCCATATGCCACCATATCAAAATATCCGGTACCGGTCAGACCAAACACAATTGTCTTCTCCTCACCCGTTTCCTTACATTTTAATGCTTCATCAATGGCCACTTTTATGGCATGTGAACTTTCCGGTGCTGGAAGGATTCCCTCTACTCTGGCAAACTGCTCTGCTGCCTGGAATACGGCTGTCTGATCCACACTAACTGCCTCGATTAGCCCATCATGATAAAGCTGAGACACTACAGAACTCATTCCATGATATCTGAGTCCTCCTGCATGGTTAGGAGCAGGAATAAATCCACTGCCCAGAGTATACATTTTAGCCAGTGGACATACCCTTCCTGTATCACAGAAGTCATAGACATACTTTCCTCTCGTTAAGCTTGGACAAGAAGCCGGTTCCACTGCAATAATACGATAATCTGCTTCGTTACGAAGCTTTTCTCCTACAAAAGGAGAAATCAATCCACCCAGATTGGAGCCACCACCTGCACATCCAATAATAATATCTGCCTTAATGCCATATTTATTCAGTGCAGCCTTTGTTTCTTCCCCAATAATCGACTGATGAAGCAGTACCTGGGACAATACGCTTCCCAATACATAGCGATAGCCCTCCATACTGGATGCAGCCTCCACGGCTTCCGAAATGGCACATCCCAGACTTCCTGTTGTTCCTGGAAATTCCTGAAGTATTTTCCGTCCCACATTAGTCGTTTCTGAAGGAGAAGGTGTTACCTGAGCTCCATAAGTTCTCATTACCTCCCGTCGGAAAGGCTTCTGCTCATAGGAAACCTTTACCATATACACTCTGCAGTCCAAATCAAAGTAGGAGCAAGCCATAGACAGAGCCGTTCCCCACTGCCCTGCTCCCGTTTCTGTGGTTACTCCCTTAAGTCCCTGCTGTTTTGCATAATAGGCCTGTGCTATCGCTGAATTAAGTTTATGACTTCCACTGGTATTGTTTCCCTCAAACTTATAATAAATCTTAGCTGGTGTATCCAACTTTTTCTCCAGACAATAAGCACGAACCAAAGGAGCCGGACGATACATTTTATAAAAATCCTGAATTTCCTGAGGAATATCTATATAAGCATCTGTATCATTTAACTCCTGTTTAACCAACTCATCACAAAATACAGCCTGCAGTTCCTCAAAGGTCATTGGCTGCAATGTACTGGGATTAAGCAATGGTGCTGGTTTATTCTTCATATCTGCCCGCACATTATACCACTTAGTAGGCATCTCACTTTCTTCCAGATAAATTTTATAAGGTATTTTCTTTTCTGACATAATCTCCTGCTACTAAAAACATATACAAAAATGTATATGCTCCATCTAAATAGCTTTTCCTTTCTTAATATTTGCTTTTGCTCTTGGTTCTCGGGACTTGACCATTAACCAACTACTACCATCAAGGCTCTACCCCTTGCTCTCTTTTTTATGGAGTATCTGACTCCCATACTGCAGTCAGTACATGCTCTCCCGGCATCATTACCTTATGTTCTGGTGTAATCATTTCACCGCTGTATATCCAGCCTGCAAATCGGAAGCCCTCCTTTGTCGGAAGCGGCAGTTCACCATATTCTCCCTGATAAAGTACCTGCTTGGAAACCTCTGTTTCCAGCAATTCTCCTCCATCAGAATCAAATTTTACTGTCACCATTGCCGGTTCCCAGCGGGCTAGTAGCGTCATATCTCCACCTACCTGCCCAGCTGCAAAATTCCATAGTTTTTCTCCATCGTTTTCATAATACCAGCCAGCAAATTCATATCCCTGTCTGATTGGCTCCTCCGGCTCCTCTACTAATTTACCATATCTAAGCTTTTGAGAAGGAATCTCATTTCCTCCTCTGGTATCAAAGGAGACCGTATATCCTCCATGGATGGCAAAGTAAATAATCATGGACACTATAATAAGGATACATCCTGCAATAA
Source organism: Lachnospiraceae bacterium (assembly GCA_017532145.1). Classification (GTDB taxonomy): domain Bacteria; phylum Bacillota; class Clostridia; order Lachnospirales; family Lachnospiraceae; genus Kineothrix. The sequence continues at coordinate 6,880 of JAFXJR010000087.1, forward strand.
ACCCATCCAGCAACCGAATAGGAACATCCTTACTACCATAAATTCCTCTTCCAAAAATACGATGGCGTGTGTTTACCTTTGTCGCCATCCTCTCATTAGCAGAAACGGAGGCTTCTGTCCGTTCGCCTCCCTCCTGCATTGTACCTTCCGTTTTTGACGTACCACTGTTTTTTGACACGTTACTCACTTCTGACACGTTGCGGGTATCTAACACGTTGCGATCGTCCATAGCCTCCGCCTTTCTTCATCATTACTTACGAACCAGATACTTTCTCATATCGATTGCACAGGCAACCAGAATGATCAGACCCTTAATAATATACTGCATATTTGCATTGATGGAAAGGAAGTTCAATGCTACGAAGATAATACGTAGCAGGAACACTCCCAATACTACACCGCTAATCTTACCGGTACCACCTACGAAGGATACACCACCGATAACACAGGCTGCAATCGCATCACACTCGTAGTTCAGACCTGTATTTGCCTGGTTAGAACCGATTCTGGCAGACTCAATAAAACCAGTAATACCATACATAACACCTGCCAGGGTATGTACCAGGATAGTCGTTCTCATTACATTGACACCCGATACGTTAGCAGCATCCGGATTGGAGCCTACGGCAAACATATTTTTACCAAAAGTAGTCTTATTCCAGATAAACCACATCAAAATTACGATAAACAGTGCATACCAAACATAATTGGGGATAGCAACCTTTCCTACAGAAAGTATACTTCCTGTTACAAAGCTTTTAAAAGAATCATCCAGACCAGATAACGGCTGTCCATTGTTACCATTCAGCATGATGTACATCAGCAAGGCACCATAAACAATCAACTGGGTTGCCAAAGTAACAATAAAGGGATGCAGCTGGAATTTTGCTACGAAAAATCCGTTGACCCATCCTACGATACCACCTACCAGAATAACCACCAAAATAACTACAGGAATAGGAAGTACAGGTAATTCCTTAAACATCTTAGTTGCATAGTCTACAGACTGTAATAATGATGCAGAAATACAGGCTGTTAATCCTACTACACGTCCTGCTGAAAGGTCAGTACCTGTCAATACGATACATCCGGCAATACCACAGGCAATCGGCAGGTTAGCTGCTGAAAGACTGATAATATTAATAACAGAAGGTGCTTTCAGGAAATTGGGGTTCTGTACAGTAGTATAAATAACTGCTATTACAAGCAGAATATAGAGAGCATTATTGATTAATGCCTCTTTCCAAAAAGTTACTTTATCCTTGCTGTTCAATGCCTGATAACGAGCAAGGGATTCTCGCATATTTGTTATTACTCTCATCAGAAAAAGCCTCCTTATACATATTTTGCTGCAAGAGTCATAATTTCTTCCTGCGTCGTTTTACGGGCATCTACTTCTCCTGCCAGCTGTCCTCCGGACATTACCAGAATCCTGTCACAGATTCCCAACAGCTCCGGCAACTCTGAAGAAACTACGATAACCACTTTGCCTCTGTTAGCCAAATCAAGAATTAATTGGTAAATTTCATATTTTGCACCTACATCAATACCTCTGGTAGGCTCATCCAGCAAAAGAACCTCTGGCTCTGTAAGTAGCCATCTGCCCAGAATAACCTTCTGCTGATTACCACCGGACAGGGTACGAATCTTCGTTTCCTGTGTGGGTGTCTTGGTACGCATAGCATCAATAGACCACTGAGTATCTTTTTTCATGGATTTATTATCCAATACCACACCCATTTTTAAATGTTTTTTCAAACTGGAAATAACGGTATTTTCCCTGATGGAAAGAATGCCAAAAATACCGGTAGCACGGCGTTCCTCTGTCAACAGAGCAAAGCCATTTTTAATCGACTCCCTGGCATTTCTATTGGTAGCCACCTTTCCATGCAGCTTAATGGTACCACTCTTTCTCGTTGCAATACCAAATATATTTTCCAGAGTCTCTGTACGACCACTTCCATCCAGTCCTGCCAATCCTACAATTTCTCCTTTTTTTACCTTGAAGGAAACATCCTTCAGAAGAGAATACTGGGCAGTCAGATTCTCTACCTCCAGTACCACCTCTCCCGGCTTATTCGTCTTCGGAGGAAATTGATTATTTAACTCACGTCCTACCATCTGCTTAATAATCTGATCCATGGTCAGATCCTTTGCCGGATTTGTGGCTACCCAGGTACCATCTCGCATTACTGTTACATCGTCTGCAATACGTAGAATCTCTGCCATCTTATGAGATATATAAATTATGCCACAGCCCTTATCGCGCAGCATATTAATAATCTTAAATAAATGCTCTACCTCCTGCTCTGTCAGCGAAGAAGTAGGTTCATCAAATACAATTATCTTGGAATTATAAGAAACTGCTTTTGCAATTTCTGCCATCTGCCTTTGTGAAACAGGCATGGTACTCATCACTCTTTTGGGATCTATGCTAATCCCTAACTGCTTAAATACGGCAACAGTATCATTGTACATCTTTTTTTCATCTACCATTACGCCGCCTACCTTGGGATATCTTCCCAGCCAGATATTATCCATGACATTTCTTTTTAAAGCCTGATTCAGCTCCTGATGCACCATGGCAACACCATTTTCTAATGCTTCCTTGGAATTTTTAAAATCAATTTCTTTCCCATCTAAAAAAATCTGTCCGCTATCTTTACCATAGATTCCGAACAGACACTTCATCAGGGTAGACTTTCCCGCACCATTTTCTCCCATAAGTGCATGTACTGTTCCTCTCCTTACCGTCAGAGAAACATGATCCAGTGCCTTAACACCCGGAAACTCTTTGCATATATCTGTCATTTGCAATAGAATATCCTGTCCCATGCCTTTACCCTTCCTTTCTCTCTGTTATAAAAAGTAAAAAAGGGCTGCCGCCTTACTGCGGCAGCCACTTTTCAGTAGTTATCCTGTCAATTATTCTCCTGTGTAAGCAGCATAAGGAATAAAAATCTTGTTGCTTACATTTTCTGAAATATTAAAGGAAGATGTATCATCCATCAGTGCCTTGCCTGCCTGTACATTCTGAGCCAGGTAAGCAATACCGTTTGCCATACCTTCTGCATCCTGCTTAATTGTTCCTGTCATCTTGCCATCAGCAATCAGCTGCTTTGCAGCATCTGTAGCATCTACACCGAATACAGGAATCATTACACTGTCAGCAGTTCCTAAGTTATAACCCTTTTCATTCAAAGCGGTAATAGCACCCTCTGCCATACCATCGTTATTGCAGATTACCAGCTCAATCATATTGTTGTTTGCTTCACTGTACTGAGAAAGGTTGGTTACCATGTAGTTGTTTGCTGCTGTAGCACTCCAGTTACCCTCCTGGTCTACCTGATACTTATCTGTATTGGAAGCATCAAAGTATACTAACTCAGGCTTGCCTGCTCCTGTCAGAACTGCATTTGCATCCTCTACACCGTACTGAGTACGTGCAATTGCTTCTACGTTACCAAGCTGTCCCATAAACATAGCATAGCTAATAGCGCCATCACCATTTAAGTCAACTGCATCATAGTTAGCCACCAGATAATCACCAATCATCTTACCCTGCATATGACCTGCCTCTGGAGCATCTGTACCTACAAATGCACACTTATCATAGCTTCCCAGTACCTTACCTTCCTCTGCGTCACCTTCTACTGCACGGTTGAAGAAGATAACAGGAATGCCTGCTGCACTAGCCTTATCCACGATTGCCTGAGAAGCATCTACGGAACCGGATGTTACAATATTGACAATCAGCAGATTCGCTCCCTGAGCAATTGCTGTATCAATCTGCTCATTCTGTGTGGTCTGGTTACTGTTTCCATCATAATTCTGGAAAGTAATTCCAGCATTTGTCAAAGCAGTATCCAAAGCAGTACGTACACTGGAAATATAAGTATCACTGTACGTATAGTAGAATACACCTACATTCAAATCAACTGCTTCTGGTGCCTCTGCTTCCTGCTCAGTAGCTGCCGGTGTCTCCTTATTAGTATCTGCGGGTGCTTCCTGAGATGCTGCCTGCTGATTAGATGCAGGCTGACTGCTGCTTCCACAAGCTGTCATACTGAATACCATTGCACCTGTTAAAAGTAATGCAAATAACTTTTTCATTTCTTTCGTCCTCCTAAGTTTTTAAGTGTTTACCTTAACGTGGCTATTATATCAATAAAGTACAAAAAAAATATTTACAATATTTTACTCTATAGGTATAAAAAATTATTATATTTTTATAAACTTTGATTTTTGTGAAAGCAGATATTCGCCATCCGATTCAGTTAAAAGGCAAATAGAATCCTCTGACACTCCAAATCATACATATTTTCTCTGGTAACACAAGTGGTAGCGGTATGAATCTGCTTCTCTGTTTGTCCATTTCCACTCATCAGATTATTTGCCTGCTCCACTCCCAAATATCCCATAGCATAAGGATTCTGCACAATCAAAGCATCTACCTCACCTGTCTCCAGCATTCCTACGGATACTACATTACTGTCAAAGGCTACTACCTGCGTACTATCTGCCAGCTCCAAATCCCGAATAGCCCATCCCACACCCAAACTAGTCCATTCATTGAAGGTAACAACTGCATTGATTTCCGGATGTTCCTTTAAAAGCTGTGTGGTACCTGCTCTGGCATCCTCTGTAGTGGAAGCTACATTAATAGTATACATAACCTCTACTCTTTTATCCTTCAGTGCCGCCTCCCGAAATCCTTCCTCTCTCTGCTGTCCATTGGCAGAATTAATATCATGGTTGACGATTCCAATATACAATTTTTCCTCTGTTGAACGGAGTACTGCCTCTCCAGCCATTCTACCTGCTGCCCGATTATCTGTACCAATACGACAGTTAACCTGACTGCTGTTTACATCGCTGTCTATCACCACAATTTTTACCCCGCTCCTAGCTGCCTGGCTGATAGCCTCACTATTGGCATTATAGTCCACAGCAGAAAAGATAATGGCTCTGGCTCCTCTTTCTACCGCTTGTGCAATCATTCTGTTTTGAGTGACATAATCCTCCTCACTGTCCGGTCCCTCCAAGGTAACATCCAGATTATATTCTGTTGCTGCTGCACTCGCTCCTGCATAGACCGACTGCCAGAATGCAGATTCTGTAGATTTGGTAATCAAGGCCACATAAGACTTGCCGGGAGGAATTGTATTTCGACCATAGATAGCCAACCATATGCCTGCTGTCATTAATAAAATACCAGTAAACAGCAACAGCAGCTTTTTACTTCGCTTCATTTCCTCCCTCCTTTATCCTGTTTCTTTTATCTTGGGCATCCTAATTTTTACGCTGGTACCCTCATCTGGCTCACTTTCAATCGTAAGCCCATAGCTTTCTCCAAAATAGATTTTAATTCTTTCATTGACATTTTTTATTCCAATCCCATTTTGACTATCAGGCTCACTTTTTAAGATACTTTGACACTGCTCCTGACTCATCCCTACCCCATTATCCGTAACACGAAAGATAATATCCTCCCCCTCCTGAAAAATATGGATATCGATTCTCCCCTCATCTACCATCCGGTTGATTCCATGGTAGATAGCATTTTCAATAATGGGCTGTAGAGTAATCTTATTACAAAGATAGGGTAAAGTCTCCTCTTCAATAGTAAAGGAATAAGTAAATTGATTTTTATATCTGAAATTTTGAATCATCAAATAGCTTTTGGCATGCTGCACTTCTTTTTCAATAGGAATCAGTTCATGTCCCTTGCTAATGCTGATACGAAAAAGACGAGCTAAGGCATTCACCATCTCTACTGCATCCCGGCTGCGTTCTTCTTCACAGAGCCAACTGATAGCATCCAGAGTATTATAAAGAAAATGGGGGTTAATCTGTGCCTGCAATGCCTTTAACTCTGTCTTTCTTAGGGTAATCTCCTCACTGCGCACCTTTTCCATTAAATCCTGTAAACGTACCACCATATGTCCAAAAGAATCCGAAAGTGCCAGAATCTCACTGCTTCCATGGACAGGCTGATAGTTAAATTCTTCTGCATTAGTCTCAAAATCCTGCATGGCTCTGACCAGCCCCTGAATAGGACGGGATATGGTTCTACTCAAAATATAGCTGCCTGCGAATACCGTAACTGATACAAAGAAGATAAGTAACATCAGAATCTGTATCGCATCCTTCACTCTTCCTGTCACCAATTCATCAATATGGCTGATTCCTACGATTCTCCACCCACAGTTATCCAGGGTTCTTATCGTATAAATTACATCTGACTGAATCACTGACCCATCCTTCATTCCTGTTAAAATATCCGTTTGCTCCGGCTTCAGTCCGGAATAAATCAGCTGCTGCTGAGGATGGTAGATAACATTTCCTTCCTCATCCATAATAAAACAATAGCCATGCTGCCCAATTCCCACTCCATCCACATAGCTGGCAATCTGAGAAAAGCGAATATCCATAACCACCAGATGTTTTTTTCCATCCTGTGTCTTCAACTCCTTAGTAATAGAAACCACCCAGGGGTAATAGTTTTCCAACAAGGTTTCCACATGAGGCTCAGAAATTTCTATTTTTCCTTCTGATACTCCTTCCTTCTCTATAAAGTCAGGAAAAGAAAGATTTTTTAAAATTTTCTTTTTCAGCCTGTAGATTCCTGTCCAGGCATCCATCATCTGACCTTCCTCATTATAGCTGGTAATCGCAACCACGTCTCGTCTGACTCTCAGCAGAGTTTCCAGAGATTGGTCTCTTTCTTCTGGATTCTGTCCATAAAACTCTCCAATCGTTCCCATCACACTGTCCATGTCCTGCGTATAGTTTCGAACTGCATTGGAGGCTTGTACCACTGCCTGTTCACTGCTGGTTAAGGCACTCTGTTCCACCGAATGCCGATAGACAGAGATGAATACTCCCAACCCTCCTACCAGAGCTGTCAGAACGATACCTATGACAAATAGATTCATAATTACGGACAAGGACAACCTGTATTCCTTCTTATCCATAGTCTTTTTTATCCATATCCCTTCTGCCTCTATCCTGAGCAGTCCTCTGCCTTTACCTGTTGTCGTAAGGCATTCGGTGATAAACCGCTGTATTTCTTAAAGCAATAACTGAAATAATGCTGATCATTATATCCACATTTTTCTGAAATTTCTCTGATTTTCATAGAGGTACACATTAACATTTCCCTGGCTGTCTCCATCCTTCGGGCTGTCAGTAAATCAATAAATGTCTTTCCCGTCTCCTTTTTTATCAATGAGCTTAGATAATTGGGACTGACATTAACTGCATTACTTACCATAACCAGTGACAGTTCTCCATTTCCATACTCTGTTTCTATAATTTTCAACGTTTTTTCACACAATACCTTGCTGCTTTTCTTTCTCTGGCTTCCTATCATCTCACGAGTCTGGAGACAAAATTCTGTCAGCCGTCCCTGCATTTCCCGAAAGCCTCCATCCTGGAAAAACAGGTTGGGAAGCAGCATATTTTTTTGCATTTGCTCAATCTCCTCCCCATCTGCTACTGCATAGATAATCTTACAAATCGCAGCCATAATCTGTACCATCAGATAGTTGATGCGGGCTCTGGACAACCTCATTTCATAAATTCTGCCAAATAGTCTTTCCATATATTCTTCTATTTCTGTTTCTAATCCACCTCGAACCAGAGATTCTACCTCCATTACAATCTTAAGAATCTCCTGAGCATCAATTTCCTCTGCCTGCTCCTCATCTCCAATGTAGTAGACACCACTGCCATTACCTTTTGAATAACTGATAGCATTCATCGCTTCTATATAGGCATCATGACAGCTGGAAAGCTTCTCTGTCATTCTGCTTACTCCCAGAACACCATTTAAATTCATAATCCTTTCTATACTTTGTACTACATCTCCCACTAAGATATGCAAATACTTATCAAAAGCAGCAGCAGTAGCAATTAACAAAGAAATAATCCTTCCATTCCAGTAAAAGCTTTCGTATCTGACATACTTTTTTAAAATACTATCCACAGAATGCACCATATCACCTGAAGTACAGTTACTTCCTCTCCTATCTGTTACATTTGTTACCAGAACCACATAACGAAAATCCTTACTGCTGTTTTTGATTATTCCACACTCTAATGCCTGCTTTATCAGTCCCTCCTCTCGGTCTCCCTTTTCCTGACACCAATAGCCATCCAGCAACAAAGGCATAAGAAATTCAGATTTTTCCATCTGCTTTTGCCGTTTGTTATTAAACTCCAAAAATAGATTATCTATCTTTTCTTTCACCACGAACAACTCTCGTGTTAAGTCTGCCATAGAAATAGGCTTTAGCAGATAGCTGATGATATTATACTGAATGGCCTGCTGGGCATATTTAAATTCATCGAAGCCGCTTAAAAATACAATCTGAGTAGTAGGCCGAATCTCCCTTACCTGTCTGGCCAGCTCTATCCCCGATACAAATGGCATCTTAATATCTGTTAAAAGTAAATCTGGCTTCATCTTCTCCACCAGTTCCAATGCCTCTACACCATTTTCTGCCTCTCCCACCACCTGAAAGCCAATACTTTCCCAGTCCACTTTACGCAGAATGGCACCTCTCAGCTCCTCTTCATCGTCTGCTACTACTACTGTATACATAACTACAACCTCTAATCTTTCTCTTTGTTTTCGGTTGTATATATTATACCTTGAAATCCTGTTTTAAGTCCAATCTTTTATAAATCATCTATCAATGCACTGCTCTTTGCATAAGCTGTACTTCGGGCTTCAAAAAAGTCAGTCTTGATTCTGTTCGCATCAGCATAAAGCGAAACCCATTTCATACTTTCCGGTTCTTCTCTATATCCCTCATAAATAGGTTCCCATCCAATATTCCGACATCTTAAATTTCCCAGATATTTAATATAATCTGTTATCATTGTTTCATTTAATCCCTGTACTTCATTACCAATAACATAGTGTCCCCACTGAATTTCCTGTTCACAGCCTTCTTTTATCATCTCCCGGTATTTCTGTATCCTGTCCTGGGTAAACCATTCTCCATTCTCTTTTTTCAATTCCCGTAAAATCATGGTAAACAGCCATAGATGAGTATTTTCATCCCGGTTAATATAACGGATTTCCTGCACAGAACCGGGCATCCTGTTATTTCTTCCCAGATTATAAAAAAACATAAATCCACTATAAAAATAGATTCCCTCCAAAATATAGTTAGCTACAATTGTTTTTATCAGATTCTCTATACTTTTTTCTTTCTGAAATTCATTATAAAGATCTCCTATAAATTTGTTTCTGGCCAATAAATGCCTGTCCTCCTTCCATTGATACAGAACCCTACTACGCTCCTGAGGCTCACAAATGGTATCCAGCATATAGCTATAGCTTTGGCTATGTACTGCCTCCTGAAAAGCCTGAATAGAGAGACAAAGATTTACCTCATTTGCAGTAATATATTCCCCAATATTGGGCAGATTAGCCGTCTGTATACTATCCAGAAAAATTAAAAAAGAAAGAATCTTATCATAAGCCCTTTTCTCGGGTTTTGGCAAATTGCGGTAATCCTTGATATCCACACCCAAATTAATTTCCTCCGGAATCCAGAAATTATTCATTGCCTGACGGTACCAGCTGCTTACCCAGGTATATTTCATATGATTAAAATCATTCAGGTTAGTTGTATTACCACCCACCATCATACGTTCCCGGATATCTATATCTCCATCCGGATTAAATAATAGCTTTTTTTTCAATTCTGACATATTCATAAATAAAATCCTTTCTGTTGTCGCAGGCAGTGGGAGAAGCCTTATCAATGTTTGTTGTTTCCAATAGATTTTGATTATACTGAGCAGGACTCACATTCCTCTACCTCCAGACTTCTGGAACGAATATAGTATATCGTCTTTATTCCTTCCTCCCATGCTAGTAAATATAACTCCAGTACCTTTCGGAAGGTATATTCATTAGTAATATAGAGATTCATACTCATTGCCTGATCAATGTGCCTTTGACGAACACCACAGGCACGTACCGACCAGGTCTGATCAATATAGTGGGCATTCTTGTAATACCAAAAGGTATCCATAGAAAGCTCAGGAGCCACCCTTGGTACTAGTCCATTCTTTTTTTCTTCCAGAAAATAACGATTCATTACTGGATCCAGCCCTGCTGTCGTCACTGCAATAATACTGGTGCTGCTAGTGGGTGCTACTGCCAGTAAATATCCATTTCTTATCCCATTCTCTGCCACGCTTCTATGCAATCTTTTCCATTTTTCATCTACCAGCCTTCTCTTTTCAAAGTAAGCTCCCGTCTGCCAGTCACTCCCCTCAAAATAAGCATAACTTCCCTTTTCTTTTGCAATCTCACAGCTGGCTTTCACCGCTGCGTAGTGGATACGTTCAAAAACCTTCTCTGCAAATTCCAGATGCTCCTCACTTTCCCATTTTATCTGACGCTTTGCCAACATATGATGATATCCACTTACCCCAAGACCTATAGGACGATAGTTGAAATTATTCAGCTTGGCATAAGGTACAGGAAAAAAATTCAAATCAATCACATTATCTAACGCTCGTACTGCATTTTTTACAATTTCCTCTACCTCCTGTTCTTCTTCTACGGAGATTCTCCCTAAAGATAGACTGGCCAAATTACAAACCACAAATTCTCCCGGCTTCGTCACTGTTACTACTACAGTTTCACCATCCACTGTCTCTACCCTTTGCTCCAGCTGTTCTATTTCCCCCATATTCTGAGCAATCTCTGTACAAAGATTACTGCAATAAATCATTCCTTTATGCGGGTTGGGATTTGCCCTATTCACATGGTCTCTATTAAAGGTAAAAGGAGTTCCCGTTTCTACAGCACTTTTAATTATCAATCGAACAATCTCCTTAATGGGAATCACCCTTTTGGTAATCCGTCCATCCTGTATACAGTCCAGATACTTCTTCTCCCATTCTTCACCATAGCAATCCTCCAGTCCGTATCCTTTTACCATACGGACTTCATGAGGACACATTAAAAACCAGTCTCCCTCCAAATTTTCCCTTACCTGCTTCCAAAAATAATCAGGATAACATACTGCCGGAAATACATCATGTGCTTTCATTCTATCGTCTCCATTATTGGTACGAAGATTAAGAAATTCCGGCAAATCCCTGTGCCATACATCCAGATAAACGGCTACTGCACCCTGACGTACTCCCAACTGATCTACAGCTACTGCGGTATCATTAGCTAAGCGAATCCAGCGAATTACCCCTCCCGCTGCTCCTTCAAATCCTCTAATCGGACTTCCATTAGCTCTTACCTTTCCAAAATACAGTCCCATACCGCCACCAAACTTGCTGACCTTAGCAAAATTGTTAATGCTATGATAAATTCCCTCCAAACTATCCGGCACTGTATCAATAAAACAGGAAGAAAGCTGATGATAGGGCTTTCTTGCATTAGATAAGGTAGGAGTTGCCATTGTTATCTGCAGCTTACTGAGCATATCATAAAATCGTCTGACCCAGTCTGACCGATTCTGAACCTCTTTCATCGCCAGATGCATAGCAATTCCCATAAACATTTCCTGTGGTGTCTCCAGTACCACTCCCTTTCTGCTACGAATCACATATCTTCCAATCAGCAGTTCCAAACCAGAATAATTCATCAGACAATTTCTATCTTCACAAAGCCATGACTCAAACAATTCTATTTCATCCTTAGAGTAATGCTGTAAAATATAACTTCCATAGAGTCCTTCCTTTGTAAGATATTCCAACTTTTCATAAAAACCGTGAATATTCAGTTCCTTCATACTTTCTGATAGTTTTCGGGTAAAATCAAGATACAACAACCTTGCTGCAATCATTTCCCACTGAGGAGCTTCCTGAGAGGTTAGCTCCACTGCTGCTCTAATCAATAATGGCAGTAACTCTCTATCCGTATCCTCTAATTTAAACATCCCTTGAAACTTAGCAATAAGAAGCTCCAAACGATACTCTTCTTCCGGAAATTCTTTCTGAATCCTCCAAAGCACTTCTTCTATCCCTTCCACATTGATAAAATATCCCTGTAGCTCCTGTCTGGTCCTTCTCATCTTAGAACGCTCCTCCCGATAAAGAATATAACTTTTCATTACCTTATAGTAATTTTCCTCCATCAGTACCTGCTCTACCATATCCTGAATCTTTTCTACTGTGAGATAGCATTCTTCTTCTCGCTTCATTGGAAACTTTTCCTCTACTTTTCTCAGAATATTCTCCAAAGTGTCCTCTTCTACCTTTTCACCTACACTTTGAAAAGTCTTTGCTACTGCATTTTTTATCTTTTCAGGGCAATAACACTGTTCTAATTCATTACGTTTTTTTATTACGAGTTTCATACCTAAATTCTCCACATTTCTTTTTACATACTATTTGTAGTATACAGCTGGGATAATAACACAATATATGCTACATTTCAAGAAAAAAGCTTACAAGAATTACGATATTAGAATTGAATTTTTGACATACAAAAAAGATGCCATAAATCTGGCATCTTTATAGTGCTGGTGGCCGGACTTGAACCGGCACGGGATTGCTCCCGAAGGATTTTAAGTCCTTTGCGTCTGCCTATTCCGCCACACCAGCAGGTGTGTTGGTATAAAATTTTAGGAATAAATGGGACCTATAGGGCTCGAACCTATGACCCTCTGCTTGTAAGGCAGATGCTCTCCCAGCTGAGCTAAGATCCCCTATTTAATCAAGGTAAACTAATAGAATAAACTTTACGACCCGGATGGGACTCGAAC
>JAFXJR010000088.1 GCA_017532145.1 Lachnospiraceae bacterium
AGGATAAAAAGTTGTATGGTATAGGAAAAGAAAGCCGTACCATTAACTTCCTTTCCAAAAAAACGCTGTTTTTCAGTGTATCAGTGGCAGTGATTATTGCCGGTTTTGTGGTGATGGGGGTAAATCAGGCTTCTAAGGGAAGTATGCTGAGCTACAGTCTGGAATTTGTAGGAGGTACTTCTACCAATGTGACCTTCAATGAAGATTTAACTATAGAAAGAATCGATACAGAAGTAGTGCCTTTGATTGAAGAGATTACCAAAGATGGCAGTGTACAGACACAGAAAGTGGCTGGTTCCCATGAGGTAATTTTTAAGACGAGAACATTGACAGTAGAGGAAAGAGAACAGTTTCAGGAAGCTATGGTAACAAACTTTGGGGTGGATGCAGAAAAGATTACGGCAGAAACCATCAGTTCTACCATTAGTAATGAAATGCAGGTAGATGCTATAGTAGCAATTATGATTGCCACCGTATGTATGTTGATTTATATCTGGTTTCGTTTTAAAGATGTTCGCTTTGGAGCCAGTGCAGTGCTGGCACTGGTACATGACGTGTTAGTGGTACTGGCTTTCTATGCAGCAGCCAGAGTTTCTATAGGAAGTACGTTTATCGCCTGTATGCTGACGATTGTAGGATATTCTATCAATGCTACCATCGTTATCTTCGACCGAATTAGAGAGAATATGGCAGTGATGGGTAAGAATGAGGACTTAAAGGATGTAGTGAATGCAAGTATCAGTCAAACGCTGTCCCGTAGTGTATTTACTTCTTTAACCACCTTTTTTATGGTGGCAGCCCTGTATGTATTTGGGGTAACCAGTATTCGTGAATTTGCACTGCCGCTTATGGTAGGTATTGTATGTGGTACCTATTCTTCGGTCTGCATTACAGGAGCTTTTTGGCATTTGTTAAAAGTCAGGTTGGTAAAGAAGGAGCAGGAGGATTAGATGCTGAACCAGTTTTCAAGAACTCAGCTGCTGCTGGGTAAGGAAGGAATGGACAGGCTACAGCAGGCTAAAGTAGCCATTTTTGGAATAGGCGGTGTAGGTGGCTGTACAGTAGAGGCATTGGCACGAAGCGGTGTAGGTTCCTTTGTGCTGGTGGACGATGATAAGGTTTGTCTTACCAATCTAAACCGACAGATTATTGCCACCAGAAAGACGGTAGGAAGGTATAAGACAGAGGTGATGAAGGAGAGAATCTTAGACATCAATCCGGAAGCTCAGGTGGAGGAACACAGATGCTTTTATCTGCCGGAAAATGCCGATGAGTTTGATTTTTCTTCCTATTCTTATGTGGTAGATGCAGTAGATACGGTTACCGCCAAATTAGAGCTGATTGTCAGGTCACAAAAGCAGGGAATACCCGTAATCAGCAGTATGGGTGCGGGAAATAAGTTAGATCCCACCAGCTTTCGGGTAGCAGATATCTATCAAACCACCATGTGTCCTTTGGCAAAGGTGATGCGTCGGGAATTGAAAAAGAGGGGAATTAAGAAGCAAAAGGTGGTTTTTTCCACAGAAAAGCCTATCCGCCCCATAGAGGATATGTCTATTAGCTGTAGAAACCACTGTATCTGTCCACCAGGAGCGGCTCATAAGTGTACGGAACGCAGGGATATACCAGGAAGTGTAGCGTTTGTTCCGTCAGTAGCCGGATATATTATAGCAGGAGAAGTGATTAAGGATATATGTACAGGAAAACAATAGACGAGATGGAGAAGGACAGTAGGGAAAAGGTGATTATTGACCTCCGAAGACCGGAGGATTATGAGAAGGAAACCTATCCTGGCGCCCTCTCTATCTATTGGGAAGAATTTCATCAACAATTAGAAACACTGCCTGAGAATAAACCGATTTATCTGCTTTGCTATACCGGTCCCAGAAGTGATGAACTGGCAGAAGAATTGGTAGAACAGGGCAGAGAAATCTATAGTATTCAAGGGGGCTATCAATCCTATCTGCGGAGGAAGCTGCAAAAGCTGATGGAGGATGAGGCTACTGCGGAAAGGGCAAGGCTGGTAGAGCACAGTATTGTAAAAAAATTTCGGAAGGAGATTTGGAGAAGATTTACCAGAGCTATTAATGAATATGAGATGATACAGGATGGAGACAGAATTGCAGTCTGTATCTCTGGTGGCAAAGATTCTATGTTAATGGCCAAGCTTTTTCAGGAGCTGTACCGTCATGGAAAAAAGAATTTTGAAGTCGTATATCTGGTCATGAACCCCGGTTATAACCGAATTAACTATCAGACGATTTTGGACAATGCCAAGCTGCTGCAGGTGCCAATTACTGTGTTTGAATCTCAGATTTTTGATATTGTGGCAGGAGACGTGGATTCTCCCTGTTATCTATGTGCTAGGATGCGCAGAGGTCATCTGTATGCCAAAGCAAAGGAGCTGGGCTGCAATAAGATTGCTTTGGGTCATCATTATGACGATGTGATTGAGACTATTCTGATGGGTATGCTTTATGGAGGACAGGTGCAGACGATGATGCCGAAGTTGCACAGTATCAACTTTGAGGGAATGGAGCTGATTCGTCCGCTGTATCTGGTGAGAGAGGGGGCGATTAAACACTGGGCAGCATATAATGAACTTCATTTTATCCAGTGTGCCTGTCGTTTTACCGAAAGCTGTGCTTCCTGTGGAGGTACGGAAAAAGGCTCGAAAAGGGCAGAGATTAAGGAGTTGATTAGTCAGCTGGCACAAAAGAGTCCTGTAGTAGAAAAAAATATTTTCCGCAGTGTGGAAAATGTCAATCTAAGTACAGTGATTGCATATAAAAAGGATGGGGTAAAGCACCATTTTCTAGAGGAATATGATGGATAAGAGAGACAGAAAAGAAGAGATTTTCAACCTTTGCCGCAACAATAGAAGAAGTCTGGGTATGTTTTCTCAGGAGCAAAAAAGTGCAGAAGAAGACAGGATAAAATCGGGAATAAAGCATGAGGTTGAAGATAGGATAAAAGGGGAAATAAAACCTGAGGCGGAAGCCCAGATAAAGCCAGAAATAAAGAAACGGTAGAGGGAACAGGGGGTACTGTTTATACACAAGTTTGGCACTTGCTGTCAAGCTATACACCGGAAATGAAATTGTTCAGGATTCCCACTTATCATAAAGGGGTAATTGTTGCTGGACACAGGAAAGCCGCGGACAGTAACAGAATCAGAGATGCAGAAGTAAGAGATAAGAAGGGAAACGTTGACCTGATAAAATAGTTAGTGATAAAATGGAAGGTGTAGGAAGCAAGATGATTGATTAGAACAACAAAGCCAAAGGGCGGAATGGAGGAAGCATGAAAAAATTAGAGCAGTTGTATGAAGGAAAGGCAAAAAAGGTATTTGCTACAGAGGATCCGGATATTGTCATTGTAGATTACAAGGATGATGCCACCGCATTTAATGGGGAGAAGAAGGGAACCATTGTGGGTAAGGGAGTGGTAAATAATAGAATGACCAACCATGTCTTTAAGCTGCTGGAAAAGGAAGGGGTGCCTACTCATCTGGTAGAGGAACTAAGTGACAGGGAGACAGCAGTAAAGAAGGTGGAAATCGTTCCCTTAGAGGTAATTATCCGTAATGTGGCAGCAGGCAGCTTTTCCAAGAGACTGGGCGTACCGGAGGGAACTCCTTTTAAGGAGCCTACCATAGAGTTCAGCTATAAGAATGATGACTTGGGTGACCCGCTGATTAACAGTTATTTTGCAGTAGCCATGGAGTTGGCTACCTGGGAGGAAATTGAGGTAATTAAGAAGTATGCTTTTAAGGTAAATGAGGTACTGAAGGCATACTTTTTACAGGCAGATATTAAGCTGATTGATTTTAAGATTGAATTTGGCCGTTTTCATGGAGAGATTATTCTGGCAGATGAAACATCCCCTGATACCTGCAGACTCTGGGATGTACATACCAACGAAAAGCTGGACAAGGATCGTTTCCGCAGAGATTTAGGCAATGTGGAGGAGGCTTATAACGAGGTATTTAAGCGTCTGGGATTATAAGGGTAACACGATAGGGAAAGATAAGGCTGGATAAAGCTTTGTCAAGGCTACAGACTAAGTATACCAAATATTCATTCACTGACCTTTGGACTGGTTTGTGCTTTCCATCGCATAGATTAAAAGGCCTCAGCGTAGCCCTACTATGCTTGCGTTTTTTGCTATGTATGCGGAAGACACACCTCAGCCAAGGGAGCAGTGATTAATTATTCGATGGATTAAGGAATATATAGAGTGAAATTGGATAAATAAGGAGAAGATAGATGAGTACAGACAGGTATCAAAGCCCACTTTCCGAGCGATATGCCAGTAAGGAGATGCAGTATATTTTTTCTCCTGATATGAAGTTTAGAACCTGGAGAAAGCTGTGGATTGCACTGGCAGAGACAGAAAAGGAGCTGGGGCTGGCAATCACTCAGGAGCAGATTGATGAATTAAAGGCTTTTGCAGACGATATCAATTATGAAGTGGCAAAAGCCAGGGAAAAGGAAGTGCGCCATGACGTAATGAGTCATGTATATGCCTATGGTGTGCAGTGTCCCAAGGCGAAGGGGATTATCCATTTGGGAGCAACTTCCTGCTATGTGGGAGACAATACGGATATTATTGTTATGGCAGAAGCATTAAAGCTAGTAAAAAAGAAGCTGGTAAATGTGATAAAGGAGCTGGCTGATTTTGCACAGGAGTATAAAGCACAGCCTACATTGGCTTTTACCCATTTTCAGCCGGCACAGCCTACCACAGTGGGGAAAAGAGCTGCTCTATGGCTACAGGAGTTTTGCCTGGATTTGGAGGATTTGGATTATGTGCTTTCCGGATTAAAGTTGCTGGGTTCCAAGGGAACTACTGGTACTCAGGCTTCTTTTCTGGAGCTGTTTGATGGAAATCAGGAAAAGATTGATAAAATTGATCCGATGATTGCAGAAAAGATGGGGTTTGCTCAGTGCTATCCTGTCTCAGGACAGACCTATTCCAGAAAGGTAGATACCAGAGTGGTAAACGTGTTGGCCGGTATTGCCGCATCTGCCCATAAAATGTCTAATGATATTCGCTTGCTGCAGCATCTGAAGGAGGTAGAGGAGCCTTTTGAAAAAGGACAAATTGGTTCATCTGCCATGGCCTACAAGAGAAATCCGATGAGAAGTGAGCGAATAGCTTCCCTGGCCAGATATGTAATGGTAGATGCCTTAAACCCGGCAATTACCTCAGCTACCCAGTGGTTTGAAAGAACTCTGGATGATTCTGCCAATAAAAGACTTTCTATACCAGAGGCCTTTCTGGCCATCGACGGTATTCTGGATCTGTCTTTGAATGTGGTGGATGGGCTGGTAGTCTATCCAAAGGTGATTGAAAAGAGGCTGATGAGTGAGCTTCCCTTTATGGCAACAGAAAATATTATGATGGATGCAGTAAAGGCTGGTGGAGACAGACAGGAGCTGCATGAGAGGATTCGTACTCTTTCCATGGAAGCAGGTAAAAGGGTAAAGCTGGAGGGTAAGGAAAATAATCTGTTAGAGCTGATTGCCGAAGATTCTGCCTTTCCCATGAGTCTGGAAGAACTGCAAAAGACCATGGATCCTTCTCTCTATGTGGGACGTTCCAGGGAGCAGGTGGAAACCTTTCTTTCGCAGGTAATCAATCCTGTTTTAGAAGCAAATAAAGAGTTGCTGGGCATGACAGCAGAGATTAATGTATAGGGCGGTGTAGCATGGGTGGATTTTTTGGTGTAGCATCAAAGAAGGATTGTGTGTTTGACTTATTTTTTGGGACGGATTATCATTCTCATCTGGGAACCAGAAGGGCTGGTATGGCAGTCTACGGGGAGAAGGGATTTGACCGTTCCATCCACAATATTGAAAACTCTCCTTTTCGGACGAAGTTTGATAAGGAGGTAAATGAAATGAAGGGATATTTGGGAATTGGCTGTATCTCCGACTATGAGCCTCAGCCCCTGATTGTCCGTTCCCACCATGGAACCTATGCCATAGAAACGGTTGGCAAGATTAATAATACGGATAAAATTGTAGAGAAAATCTTTCAGTCTGGCCATTCTCACTTTTTGGAGATGAGCGGAGGAGACATTAATGCGACAGAGTTGGTGGCTGCCATGATTAATCAGAAGGATAATCTGGTAGAGGGATTACAGTATGTACAGGAAATGGTGGAAGGCTCCATGACAGTACTGCTGATGACACCAAAGGGTATCTATGCAGCCAGAGACAAAATGGGACGAACACCGGTTTCTATAGGAAAAAAGGAGGACTCCTATTGTATCTCCTTCGAGAGCTTTGCCTATCTGAACTTAGGTTATATGGAAGAAAAAGAGTTAGGACCGGGAGAAATCGTAGTGGTAACACCGGAAGGAATCCATACTCTGGCTGAGCCGGGAAAGGAAATGAAAATCTGTACCTTCCTTTGGGTTTATTATGGTTATCCTTCTTCTTCCTATGAGGGAATCAGTGTGGAGCAGATGCGCTATAACTGTGGTGCTTTACTGGCAAAAAGGGATGATGCAGAGCCGGATATTGTGGCCGGAGTACCAGACTCTGGAACGCCACATGCCATTGGTTACTCCAATATGTCAGGGATTCCCTTTTCCCGACCATTTATTAAATATACTCCTACCTGGCCTCGCTCCTTTATGCCTACGATTCAAAGTCAGAGAAATCTGATTGCAAAAATGAAGCTAATCCCTGTCCATGATTTAATTCAAAATAAAAAGCTATTACTGATAGACGATTCTATTGTAAGAGGAACTCAGCTTAGGGAGACGACAGAATTTTTATATCAAAGTGGGGCGAAAGAAGTACATATTCGACCAGCCTGTCCACCTTTATTATATAGCTGTAAATATCTGAATTTTTCACGTTCCACTTCAGAGATGGATTTGATTACCAGACAGGTATTGAAGGAACTGGAAAGAGAAGGAAGATTTACCAGACTGGAGGCATATTCCGACCCGGAGACAGAGGAATATAGGGAAATGTTGGAAGGTATTCAAAAGCAGTTGAATTTTACCTCCCTGCGGTATCATAGACTGGATGATATGATAGAGTCGGTGGGAATAGAGAGGGAGAAGCTTTGTACCTACTGCTGGGATGGGAAAGAGTAGGTAAGAATAAACTCCAGGCAATGAAGTAAAAAATATCACAGAATAAGCTTTTATTGAGAAAGACCGGGCAATCGGACACGGGGTATCTACATAGGCTCTGATGCTCTGACTTTTACTCCTAAGGTAGAGATTATCAGAGACAAAAATTTTTCTTAGAAAAGGTTGATGAAATCATATTTCCTTAGAGCCTCCAGCGAATACACACGGATTTTCAAGGGGAAATTCCGCTACACAGAGAAAATCTGGTGTAGGAAAGCTTTTATCAAAAGACAAAAGAAGGAGTACAAACCAGTGATAAAGAAAAAACAGGAAGAGGAAAAAAAACGGGATAGGATTAGAGGCTGCCTCTTTGGAGGTGCAGTAGGAGATGCACTCGGATATGAGGTGGAGTTTTTAGGTGAGTCAGAGATTTTTTTTCGCTTTGGTGAGAAGGGAATCCAGGAATATCAGTATAATAGATGGAATGGAAAGGCTTTGATTTCTGACGATACACAGATGACACTTTTTACAGCAAATGGACTTTTATATGGGTAAACTCAGAGGCATATGCAGGGAAGTATGGAGAAAAGTGCGTTCTATGTCAGTCAAGCTTACCAAGATTGGCTGGCTACACAGGAATTTTCCTTGGAAGAGTTTTTATCCTCTGACCATGAAGGAAGATATATTTCCTGGCTGATGGATGTGCCTGAATTGTACAGCAGAAGGACTCCTGGTAGGACCTGTCTGTCTGCACTGCGTAGGCAGAAGCATCAAAAAGACCTTGTAGAAAGTTATATCCAGATTAAGCTCAATGACAGTAAGGGTTGCGGAGGGGTTATGCGAGTTGCACCAGTGGCCCTACAGAAGCATTCTGGTGAAATCAAGGAGCTGGATATGGAAGGAGCAGAGATTGCTGCCATTACTCATAGTCATTCTCTGGGATATATGCCGGCTGCAGTATTGACCCATATCATTCATCGGATTCTATTTCCGGAAATTGCTCAATCCCTAAAGGAGATTGTTTTAGAGGCAAGGGATACAGCAGCAGAATTATTTGCCGGGGACAGTCATCTAAAAGAACTGACGGATATCATAGAGCTGGCAGTGGAGTTATCAGAAAATGGAGAAGATGATTTGGATAATATCCACCAGCTGGGTGAGGGTTGGGTAGCAGAAGAAACTTTGGGAATTGCTATTTATTGTTCTCTCCGTTATCAACAGGATTTTTCCGGTGGGATTATCGCTGCGGTAAATCATAAGGGAGACAGCGATTCTACAGGGGCAGTAACAGGAAATATTCTGGGAGCTTTATTGGGATATGAAGCCATAGAAGAAAGATGGAAGACAGATTTGGAGTTAGGCAATGTGATTTTGGAGATAGCAGACGACTGTTATAGATGTCAGCTGATGGGGTGGGCTTATGATAGAGATACTGACTGGAACAGAAAGTATGTTCAGATACAGGGAAAATCCATCCAGACACAAGGGAAGTCTGTCCAGCTTCAGGCAGTAAGGGGAGACATTACAAAAGACCATGGAGTACAAGCCATTGTCAATGCTGCCAATACCAGTTTGCTGGGGGGAGGTGGTGTGGATGGTGCCATCCACCGGGCTGCCGGACCAAAACTGTTAGCAGAGTGCCGTTTACTCCAGGGATGTAAGACCGGAAAGGCCAAGCTGACCAAAGCCTATCAACTTCCCTGTGAATATATTATCCATACACCAGGACCCCGTTGGAATGGAGGGCAGTCAGGAGAAAGGGAGCTGCTGGCCTCCTGTTATTGCTCCTGTCTGGAGCTGGCCAGAGAAAATGGGATTAGAAGCCTTGCCTTTCCTTCTATTTCCACGGGTATCTTCCGCTTTCCTGTAGAGGAGGCAGCTAAAATTGCTGTCAATACGGTAAAAAGCTTTACAGACAGCCATCCGAAAGCCTTGGATTTGGTAAAATGGGTGTTGTTTGATGAGGAAACTCTAAAAATATACCAAAGGGAACTAGAAGGTAGAGGAGTGGAGGGTGAAAAATCAGTACCATGATTTGATAGAACAAAATAGGGGGATGATGGATAAAAGATATCATAATATGATGTTGGGGTCAAAAGCATTTGACCCCTTGATGCTTACGGATTTCTTCGCGTTTCACGCTCACAAAATCCTAAAAGATTCAAAATCCGCACATTTTTCTGCGAAAAATGGCTACTTTCTCATGTTTTGTGGATCCCAAGGTCATCTATTTTCATGCAAGCAAGAAAATAGATGACCTTTTGACCCTATCATCATAATATAAAGTTATAATACTTATAATATATATTGATTTTACTTATAATATTTTTTCTGGTATACTAAATAAAGAAATCAAATTTAGCCAAATCAAGAAAGTTTCCTGCTTCAAGTATGCAGAGTGTAAACCCAGTACATCGAATAATGAATATTCAGTGTACGCACTTGTGTTAAACGGGAGCAAATGGAAGAAGCGTAAAATAGTGGGTATACTAAACACAGAATTTGTCTGTGAGGAAGGGGTATTATTATGGTAAAAGCAGTAGTTGGTGCCAACTGGGGTGACGAAGGAAAGGGAAAGATAACAGATACTCTGGCAGAAAAAGCAGATATTATTATTCGTTTTCAGGGAGGGGCAAATGCAGGTCATACCATCGTGAATGACTATGGAAAATTTGCACTCCATACCCTGCCATCCGGAGTATTTTACAGTCATACTACCAGTATTATTGGTAACGGGGTGGCATTGAATATACCGGCTTTGATGGAGGAAATCAAATCCCTTACCATTCGGGGAGTACCTATGCCTAAGATTTTAGTTTCAGACAGAACCCAGATTGTTATGCCCTATCATCTTTTATTTGACGAATATGAGGAGGAGAGACTGGGAGGAAAATCTTTTGGTTCTACCAAATCTGGTATTGCACCTTTTTATTCTGATAAATATGCAAAAATAGGCTTTCAGGTAAGTGAGCTGTTTGAGGAGGAACGATTAAAAGAAAAGATAGAGCGAATTACACAGATGAAAAATGTATTATTAGAGCATCTGTATCACAAGCCTGCCATTGATGCAAAGGAATTATTGGAAACTCTTTATCAATACAGAGATAGTATAGCTCCTTATGTTTGTGATGTGTCTCTTTTTTTGAATCAAGCGTTAAAGGAGGGCAAGACGGTGTTGCTAGAAGGACAACTGGGGACGTTAAAAGATCCAGATCATGGTATTTATCCTATGGTAACCTCCTCCTCTACTTTGGCAGCCTATGGAGCCATTGGTGCAGGCTTGCCCCCCTATGAAATCAAGGAGATTATTACGGTATGTAAAGCTTATTCCTCTGCAGTGGGAGCAGGAGCCTTTGTATCGGAAATCTTTGGTGAGGAGGCAGACGAACTAAGACGCAGAGGCGGCGACGGGGGTGAATATGGAGCCACTACAGGAAGACCTCGTCGTATGGGATGGTTCGACTGTGTAGCTTCTCGGTATGGATGTCGCCTGCAGGGAACTACAGATGTAGCATTTACTGTATTGGATGTACTGGGTTATCTGGAAGAAATTCCGATTTGTGTAGGATATGAGATTGACGGAGAGATTATCACAGACTTTCCGGTAACGGTAAAGCTGGAGAGGGCAAAGCCAATACTGGAGACCCTGCCTGGATGGAAGTGTGAAATCAGAGGCATTAGAAATTTTGAGGAGCTTCCGGAAAACTGTCGTCGATATGTGGAGTTTGTAGAGGAAAAAATTGGTTATCCTATTACGATAATCAGTAATGGACCGGGGAGAGAGGATATTATCTACCGCAACAGTCCATTGAATAAGGTAGTACTATGATCAATAATCTGGAATATTATAAGGTATTTTACTATGTAGCTGACAGTAAGAGCTTAACAGAAGCTGCTATCAGACTATCCATTTCCCAGCCTGCAGTAAGCCAGTCTATGCGTCAGCTGGAAACAGCGGTGGGGACAAAGCTTTTTGTGAGAACTTCCAGAGGAGTAAGGCTTACTGCCGAAGGGGAGATGTTGTATCGTTATGTGAAAACGGGCTATGAGCAGATTGAATTGGGAGAGAAAAAGCTGGCTCAGATGCTGAATATGGAGAGGGGAGAATTGAGAATAGGAGCCAGTGATATGACACTGCGTTTTTTCCTTCTTCCCTATCTGGAGCAGTTTCATGAAAAGTATCCCAAAATCAGAGTAACTGTTACTAATGCACCTACACCAGAAACCCTTCGTTATCTGCAGGAGGGACGGATTGATTTTGGAGTGGTAAGTACACCTTTTCAGCCAATTAGCGGAATTACTTCAGTCAAGGTAAAGGAAATTGAAGATATTTTTGTAGCCGGGCTGAAATTTATCCAATATAAAAACAGAATGCTGGATTTACAGGAGTTAGAGCATCTTCCTATTATTTCTTTGGAGAAGAAAACCAGTACAAGAAGCTATATGGACGATTTTCTACAGGAAAATGGAGTAGTAGTCCATCCGGAATTTGAGCTGGCTACCAGCGATATGATTGTCCAGTTCAGTTTAAGAAATCTGGGCGTGGGAAGTGTGGTCAGAGATTTTGCAGAGGAATATCTGGAAGGTGGTAAATTGTTTGCCTTAAGATTTAACAAAAAGATTCCGGAAAGGAACTTTTGTGTGGTAAAGGACAACAGAAACCCTCTGTCGGCAGCAGCAAAAGGTCTGCTGGAATTGATGCAGGTATAAGAGAGCATATTAATCGAATCAAGGAAGTCTCCCACTTTAAGTACAACGAATACTGAGTGGGAGATTTGCATTACCAAGTGATTTTATCGCTTGGACATAAGAAGATGGTATAGCAACCAGGAAGAAAGGAGGAAGAAAACTTGATTCAAACGATTATTTTTGATATTGGGAATGTATTGGCAGAGTTTGCATGGAGACAATATTTTCAAGCCTATGGTTACTCAGCAGAGGTTTTAAAACGGATTGCGGCAGCTACAGTAGGAAGCCGGCTTTGGGGAGAATACGATAGGGGAGTCCTTTCTGATGAAGAAATGATAGAGAGCTTTGTGCAGAATGATCCAGGTATAGAAAAAGAGCTGAGAGAGTCCTTAAAGAATGTAAAGGGTATGGTAGTGCGTTATGAATATGCTGTACCCTGGGTCAAAGAGTTAAAGGAAAGAGGATATCAGGTATTGGTATTGTCCAACTTTGGCCGTAAGGCTTATGAGGAATGTAAGGAAGCTCTGGATTTTATGGAATATATGGATGGAGGTATTCTTTCCTGGCAGGTTAAGGTGATTAAGCCGGAGCCGGAAATTTATCAACTGCTGATTGAAAAATATAGTCTGATACCTGAAAATTGTGTATTTTTAGATGACTTAGAAGAAAATCTGGAAGCGGCAAGAAAATTTGGCATTCATACGATTCATTTTAAAGACAGGGAGCAGGCGGGGAAAGAGCTGAATCAACTTTTAGAGAGTGCGGCAAAATAACTAAGTTTAGTTGTAATAACTATTCAGTAGGTATGTACACTTGCTGTGCTGACTGTATTGAACAGTTACGTTTAGTTATGGAGCGATGCTCCTTCTTTTATCCAAATGTATCATAAGCCCTCTTGCTTTAGCTATGGGGAGTGTCAAAAAAGAAAAAGTCAGGGAAAGCTTTATATTTGGAAAGTTTCCCTGACTTTTTGTACACTAGCTAGGCTGATGGTATGAACATGTAGTGGTAGAATCTGTACTAGCTCTTATCCTGAAAATGCTCAGAAGCAGCCTGGCTTCGTTGTTCCCGTATTCTGCGATATATCCATATATATATCCAAAGGAGGATAGGAAGACCGATGCTTATGCCAAGAAATGCACGAAACAGGGTATCAGAGCCGGGGAAGTCTAAAACCGCGGTCAGGAAAGTTGCTGCATAGATAAGGAGAAGAAGGCTAATGATAACCCATGCTGTCAGCTGTTTTGACTTTTTTTTCATCAATTAAATCCTTTCATTTGTCTTAGGGGAAATGTGGTTACTTTTAGGTATGAGCAGAACGAGCAGTAAAAAATATCCTGCTTGTCCAGCAAATTATAGCATAGAAGAAGAAAAAGTGAAATACTAAAAAGAAAACCCTGAACTACTGATCTCTCAGTATTCCAAGGTTTTTCTGCTCCTGCAGGGAAAGGGACTTGAACCCTCATGATATTGCTATCACACGGACCTGAACCGTGCGCGTCTGCCAATTCCGCCATCCCTGCTCGACAATGACTATTATATATTACTCAGACAGATTTGTCAACAAAAAAATAAAAAAATTTATCTTCATGTAACAGTTCATTTTAGTACCCTATACAGCAGAACAGACCAGCAAAGTACTGGTCTGTCCAAATCTATTCCATGATACTTACTGACATAGCATTAAAGAAGGCCGTTAAACAGATTACCCATAGAATAGTTGTTATTGTAGAAGCCGGACTGATTATAGGTATTAGCCTTGGTGGCCTCACGGCTGGCAGCAGAATCCACAAAGGAAGCCTGAGAAGATATGGTTTTGGCAAAAGAAGGTGAGTCATTAAATAAAGACTTCAGCTTCGTCATATCAGCAGCCTTTAACGTATCAGCATCTACAGTAAGTCTGTTGTCATCACCCACTGTAATTCCTACTTCCTCCAGTTTACTGGAATAGATAGAGGTAATATTGGTCATATTGGAAACTGCTCTTGTCACATAAGAAGATGAGGTTTGTCCGGCAGTATCCAGTAAAGAATTGTATTTCTCAGCAAAATGGGAAACAGCCTGATAAATCGCTTCTTTGTCATACTCTGATGTGGTAGAGGTAGTACCGTCTTCCAGCTCGGTGGTTACTTCCTTTGTGGTAAATACAGAATCCTTTTTCTGGGAAGTAAGGGCTTCTGCAGAAGCCTTTAAGCTGTCGGCAGCCTTGTCGATAGAAGACAAAGTCTTTGCTGAATCAACTGCCAGGGAAGTGGTAAGCTTGGAAGAATTTCTAAGGGATTTTAAATAGAGATAAAAATGAAAAAATAAA
>JAFXJR010000089.1 GCA_017532145.1 Lachnospiraceae bacterium
CGCTTTCCTCTGCGATTTAGTAGCGATTTTTTGGGGACAGCTTTCCCTTTATCTTTTTATCCTGCAGATATTCAGCGTTTTTATTATTTCCTATATCTTTGGTACCTTAAATGATGGAAGACTGATAGGAAAAGTTCGTGGCAGGAAGGAAGATTTGGTGATTATTCCTCTGTTGCTTGGCTGTCATCTGGGAGGTATCATGTTTGTATTTTGTATTGATTCTATTAATAGGCAGAAGTTTTTTATTATCTTCGCCGTGTTAGTGTGTATTTTCGTTCCGATGATATGTTGGATAAACAAAAAATGGAGAAGCATCCGCAGCAATTTGGCAGACTATCAGCTTATTGTAAAAGCAGAGGAAAAGGACTTTAGAAGGAGAGGTTTGAGCAATGCAGATTATCATTGAGCCTCATGGAACTTATGCCATTTATGAGCAGATTGTAAATCAAATGAAAAATGCCATTATATCCGGGAGCTTGGTAGCCAATGAAGCTTTACCATCTAT
Source organism: Lachnospiraceae bacterium (assembly GCA_017532145.1). Taxonomy (GTDB): domain Bacteria; phylum Bacillota; class Clostridia; order Lachnospirales; family Lachnospiraceae; genus Kineothrix. Next base: position 506 of record JAFXJR010000089.1, read on the forward strand.
CCGTGGATTAGCGGCAGAGATTGGTGTCAGTGTGATTACAACAAAAAGAGCCTATGAAGAATTAGAGAAGGAGGGATTGATTCGCTCTGTGGCCAATAAAGGGTTTTATGTCTGTGACTACAATACGGACTATTTACATGAGAAACAGCTGATGCAGTTGGAAAAGCATTTTACGGAAGTAATCTACAGAGCAAGACAGGCAGGAATGTCGGATGATGAGATTAGGGAGATGGTGGAGGGACTTTTAGGATGAGTGATATGATTTTTGCAGCAAGACAGGTGAATGGGTTACGGAGAGGGATTTGGCAAAAGGGTTTAAGGCTCCAAAATATCAGCTTTGAATTGCCAGCAGGATATATTATGGGGATTGTGGGAAAGAATGGAGCAGGTAAAACGACATTTTTTGATTATATTATGCAGGATAAAAAATGCTATACAGGGGAGCTTTTGCTGGAAGGGAGGGAGATTCATCAAAATCATCAGCAGGCTTTGGATAGAATAGGCTTTGTATCAGAGAAAAATCGATTTATGGAGCTGCGTTCTGCTCTGCAAAATGCACAGATGTTGGGAAGATTCTATTCCTTCTTCGATAAAGAGCTATTTAGGGATATTCTGGAAAAGGGAAAGGTTTCAGAGCATAAGATAATTACAGAAATGTCCCGGGGAGAGCAGATGAAATTTCAGCTTGCCTTTGCGGTGGCACACAAGCCTAAGGTATTTTTATTGGATGAAGTAACGGCCGGAATGGACCCCGTGTTTCGACTGGATTTTTATGGTTTACTCCATCTGCTGATAAAGGAAGAGGACTGTTCGGTGATTCTGTCTACCCATATAGAGGAAGAGATAGAGAAGCAACTGGATTTTGTAGGAGTACTGGAAGAAGGCAGATGGGTTTCCTTTGGAGAAAATAAATTAATCTAAGGTCATTATTCAGTAGGCCTGCACACTTGCTGTGCTGACTATACGAAAGCGTAGCTGTAGCGAGCAAAAATCTCATCACCATCGGTGATTTAAATGTAGTGGTAATATCATAGCTGCGCTGTCGTGAATAGAGAGAATAATCAATAGACATAGGAGGCAGAAGATGAGAAAAAACGAGAAAGTACAGGACGAAGAACGGCAGAGAATACGATTACGCCAGTTTGATCAGGAGTTAGTTTCTTATACAGGTAAAGTGGTATGGTTTTTAACAGGATGGTTTTCTTTTCTTATGTTATTGCTTATCTGTATTCCCGTACAGAGAGTAACAGAGTTTAAATCGTTCTTGGTTCTCTATATGATGTTCAGTATCTGGATTGAGGATTTTTTTTTACAGCCTTATATCCATATGGCAGATGCTATGATGCCTCGAAAAGGATGGGGCAGAACCTATGAAAGACTGAAATATCTTCCTATCAGCAAAAAACAGTATATTCGGGTACGTCTGGAGTATTTGTTTCGTTATCTATGGAAGCTGTCGGCAGCAGGTCTGATTCTTCAATGTGTATTTTCCTGGATGCTTGATAAACAGCTTACTATCTGGAATGTGGTCTATGTAATATGGATGTTATTGGTAATGCCGATGTTTTGGGGATGGCTGGAACTGATAGTGGAGGATGCCTGACATATTCTCGTTTCTGCTCACATATATTGTTTCATGATGAGAAACAGTAGAACCGGAAAAACCAAAATAAGTCTTCCAGTAGGCAGATGCTGGAACGACAGAAGGAAATGATTGTAGAATCCCTTCAGCTGCCCAAGGATACCTTACTGGGTGCATCTATCGTAACGGTGACAGGGAATACAGACGCTTTTATTGAAAACTACAGAGGAATTTTAGAGTATACCCAGGAAACGATAGTACTGCAGGGAAAGACCTGTCAAATCAGTATTCAGGGAAAGCAGCTGTCTATTGACTATTATACCAATGAGGATATGAAGATTAGTGGATGCATTGATATCATCCAATATCATTATTCATAAAAGCAGTTGGTAATCCGCGGAGAGAAAGGCATGGGAGGGATATGCTTCAATTTATACAGTATTTAAAGGGATATGTCTGTATCAGGGTTTGGGGGTATTCTCCTGAACGGTTTATGAATCTATGCAGTAATCATGATATTTTATTATGGGATATTAAGAATCACGGAGAATATTATACGATGTGTATTACCGTCTGCGGCTTCCGCAGACTGAGACCCATCGTCAGGAAAACAGGAACTAGGGTGGTCATACAAAAGCGTTGTGGACTGCCTTTTTTTCTGCCCAAATGGAAAAAGAGAAAAATCTTTTTATTGGGATTAATAGGAAGCTTTGCTTTTTGGATTTGGATGTCTACTTTTATATGGGCTGTGGATCTGGAAGGAAACCATTCTATTTCCCAGGATGTGTTTATAGATTTTCTGATGGAACAGAAGGTCTATGTGGGGATGAAGCGAAATCAGGTAGATATTGAAGAATTGGAAAAAAAGATTCGCCAATCCTTTGATATTGTTACCTGGACTTCTGCTCGTATTGATGGAACCAGACTGGAGATACAGATTCGGGAAAACAAGGTGGATGTGGGCAGGTCAGAAGGAGATGGAGGACAGGAAGAAAAGCAGAAGGAGAGCGGACAGGGTTCTAATCTGGTGGCTGAATGGGATGGAACTGTGGTAGCAATGGTAACCAGAAGGGGAGTACCTCAGGTAACTATAGGAAGTCAGGTGAAAAAAGGAGATATACTGGTAACAGGGATGGTTCCTGTCTATCATGAGGATACTACTATTAAAGGTTATCAATTCTATGAGGCTGACGCAGACATCTACATTAGTCGCTTATTGGCTCTTACGGAAGAACTTCCGTTTTCCTATCAGCAAAAGGACTATACAGGAGAGGAAAAAAAGCAGGTTCTTTTTGGTGTGCTGGATCAGGAATTTATGTTTGGATTAGGAAGTGTAAACTATAAAAATTATGATAAGGTAACAGATAAAAGGCAGGTATGCCTGTTGGATAATTTTTATTTGCCTGTTTATTATGGTAGCAGTGTCAATCGGGAATATGTAGTGACAGAAAAGAAATATTCTCAGGAAGAGGTCAAAGCCATTTTTGCAGAAAAATTGAAAAAGATAATGGCAGACTTAGAGGAAGAAGGAGTACAGATTGTAAGAAAAAATGCAGTCATTACCAAGCTGAGTAATCGGTGGCATATGAATGTGGAGCTTCAGATTGTAGAAAAAACTGGAGAAAGGGTTTCGGTGGCAGTACAGAAGGAGAAGCCGACAGAAGAAACTCAGGCTCAGGAGTAGTTCTGAGATTTTTAACCAAAAGGGGGTACAAATAATCTGAAAAGGTGTTACAATAAATAAGATAGATAAAAAATAAGCTGGTACAGGAAGCAGATAAACATAGAATTGACAGTACATCTGGATAATTAATCACCAATCCATTGGCTGAGGTGTAGTTTTCAGTATGCATCGCAAAAAATACAGGCGTAGTGGTGCTGCACGGAGGCTTTTAATCTGTGCTGTGAAAATCAAAGCCACAGACCTGCCAAAGGGGTAGTTAATTAATAGTTGATGTACTAGTGTATTTGCTTGCTTAGAGCAGAAATAAAGGGAAAAACAAGAGGATGAGTGTATGGAGTTAGTGGAAAGCCGGATTGACGTTCCTGCAGAACATTTACAGAATATTTTCGGGCAGTATGACAACTATATCGCCAAGGTAGAAAAAGATTTTCAGGTAAAGGTGGTGAACCGGGATGGTGCAGTAAAGATTACCGGCCAGTTACAGTCGGTCAGACGGGCAGAAAATATTATCCGACAGCTGGTTGAGTTGTCCAGGAGGGGAAATATCATTCAGGAACAGAGTGTAGATTATGCGATTACGATGGAGATGGAAAACAAGGATGATGTATTGCTTGAGATAGATAGTGACTGTATTTGCCATACAGTGAGTGGCAAGCCCATTAAGCCCAAGACTTTGGGACAGAAGCAGTATGTGGATGCCATTCGCAACCATATGATTGTCTTTGGTATGGGACCGGCAGGTACCGGTAAGACCTACCTTGCTATGGCTATGGCGATTACTGCTTTTAAAAATGAGGAGGTAAGCCGGATTATTTTAACCAGACCGGCGATTGAGGCAGGAGAGAAGCTGGGTTTTTTGCCAGGAGACCTGCAAAGTAAGGTGGATCCCTATCTGCGGCCTCTTTATGATGCCCTGTACCAAATTATGGGGGCTGAAAGTTTTATGAAAAATATGGAAAAGGGCTTAATTGAGGTGGCGCCTTTAGCTTATATGAGAGGAAGGACATTAGACAATGCCTATATTATTCTGGATGAAGCACAAAATACTACGCCCGCTCAGATGAAGATGTTTTTAACCAGAATCGGCTTTGGTTCAAAGGTGATTGTGACAGGAGATGCTTCTCAAAAGGATTTGGCACCGGATGTTAAGTCAGGACTGGATGTGGCAGTAAAAGTACTTTCTAAAGTAGAGGATATTGCTTTTTGTCATCTCACCAGCAAGGATGTGGTAAGGCATCCTTTGGTACAGAGAATTGTAAAAGCGTATGATGATTATGAAAAGACTTTACCGCAGACCCGCTCCCGGGAGAAACAGGCACGGGAAAAACGAAATTCCGGAGGATGGAAAAAACGTTAGGATAGTGATAAGAATAAGTATAACTATTCAGCAGGGCTGCATACTGGCTGCGCTGACTGTAGGAAAATGTAGCAGTAACAGGAAAAATTGCATAGTAACGGTGAGAGTACTGAACAGTTACAAAAAATAATAAGATAGGAGACGGGGAATGACTTTTTATGTAGAAAATGAGTCAGGTACATCGTTTTCCTTTTCCGTAGAAGAAATCGTGGAAAAGGTGGCAAGAACAGTGTTGGATAGGGAGGATTGTCCCTATGAGGTTACGGTAAATGTACTGGTAACAGACGATAAGGGAATCAGAGAATTTAACAGGGAATACAGAGGAATCGACAGTGCTACAGACGTTCTTTCCTTTCCCAATATAGACTATGGACAGGCAGGGAAGTTTGAACAGGTAGAGGAAGCAGAGGCAGACTGTTTTGATCCGGATAGTGGAGAATTGATTTTGGGAGACATTATTGTGTCAGCAGATAAGGTCAAACAGCAGGCGGATGCTTATGGTCATAGTCAGCAAAGAGAATTTGCTTTTTTGGTGGCACATAGTATGCTTCATCTGTGTGGTTATGATCATATGGATGAAGCAGAAGCTGCCAAGATGGAAGAAAAACAGGAAAGGGTACTGGAAGAGCTGGGGATAACCAGAGACTAAAAAGGACAAGGAAGATATGGAGCAGGGAACAAGGGATAAAAGGGGGAAACACAAAAGAAAAGAGTGGCTGATGGGAAATGGTCTGATGGCTTGTTTGATTGTCCTGCTGCTTCGCATACCACTCAGTCATATTATAGGAGACAGAGGACTGGGATTTCTGGCAGCAGGGTTTGAATTGTTTGCCACAGCAGGAATTGTACTTTCCTATGGTCTGTCAAAAGCAGTAGCTATTATGGTCAAGTATAGATTAAAGAGGGAAATGTTTAACAGTATTGGACAGGTATATAAGGCTGCCATGCTGGTCAGTATAATCGTGGGGGCAGGGGTATCAGTGGCTGTCTTCTTTGGAGCTGAGGTCATTGCAGGGATGGTGCTGAGTGAGCCTAAAAGCTATCTGGCCATAGCTGCGGCAGCTCCTGCTATTGGTTTTACTGCAGTGTTAGGTGTACAAAGGGGCTATTTTGAAGGAATCAACAGGATGACACCAGTTTTTCATTCCAGAATATTGGAAAAGATAATCCTCATTGTTGCCTGTGTGGTGGGAGCAGTCATTCTATATCCTTATGGGCTGAAGGTAGCCGCTTTGTTAAAAAGTGAGGAATATGCAGCAGTATATGGGGCAATGGGAGCAGCGATGGGAGTGACTGTGGCTTCCATTCTGGCAGTCGTTCATCTGTCTCTTTTACATATGCTGTATGGGTCAGCGATTAAAAAACAGTTTCGCCAGGAGTCGATGAGAACCAGGGAATCAATGGGAAGTATATTGCTTTTGTTGCTGTCTACTGCCTGTCCCTACCTTTTTTACCAGCTGATTAATGGAATACATTATCTGGCAGACCAGGCAATATTCAATTATTTTATGGAAAGAGGAAGCAGAGGAATCAGCCTGGCCATAGACTGGGGAAGGTATTATGGTAAATATAGTGTAATCATAGAAGGGACAGCTATTTTGTGCAGCCTGATTGGTCTAAAGGGAATATCCAGGATTGTTCAATCCATTGAAAGGGAGGATACAGCGGAGCTTCGCAGAAGATTAAGCCGAAATATTCATTATCTGGCAGTCTGTTCCATTCCTGCAGCGATTTGGACAGCTATTTTGGTCAGTCCGATTGTCAGTGTGATTTTTGGCCAGGCTGATGGGGAAGCAGTGCAGTTGATTCAGTTAGGCAGTGTAGGAATTATCTTTTTTTCTTTTTCTTCTTTCTTTATGGAGATTCTACGGAAAATAAGAAAAATGGGAATCGTTATTCTGGGAATGCTGGCAGCTTTTGTGATTCATCTGTTTTTGTTAATTTTATTGTTAAAAAATACGAATCTGGGAATCCAGGCAGTAGTAATCAGTATGGTTGTCTTCTGGTTGGTGAACTGTATTTTTGGTTGGATAGTGGTGATAAGGAAGTTAAGATACCGACAGGATTGGATTAGGACGTTTGGTATTACCATCCTGGCAGCAGGGATATCAGGAGCAGTTGGTTTATTGATTTTAGCCTTACTTTCTCAGGTGGCAGGAGCATGGATTATTCTATTGCTTTGCCTGGTACTTTGCCCGGTGTTATATCTGATTCTTCTGTTGGTGCTAAGAGGCATACGGAAGGATGAACTGGAGGAGATGCCCGGAGGAAGACTGGTGATATTTTTTGCCCAGAGACTGCGGCTGATATAAAGGAAAAAAGCCGTTGTGATAAGCTTATGGGGAAAAGGGAGAAGATAAGAATAATATTGTGATATTTGGCTGATACTGTTTACAAAGGAGAGGTAGTATGAAATTTGTAAAGCGTATCAGTCTTTTTTTTATCCTGCCAGTAGGAATGTATGGATTAGGCTTCTATTCTCATATGAGATTGCAGGATGAGTTTTATCCGGGCAGTTCTGGAGTAGAGCAGGTGCAGATAAGTCAGGAAGAGGAAAACAGTACTAAGGCAGAAATGCAGGTAATTCCTACTTCTTTGGAAGGAGAACAAACCATTGATGCAGATACCAAATATATTATTGAAGAAGTGGATTTGAAAAAAAATACTACAGTGGAGACCAGCTGGAGGATACCGGATAAGTATATAGGGATGGACAGACAGAATTTTATTAAGGAAATGGAGTTGTATCAGCTTTCTCCTTCTTTGAAGGATCAGGAGCTGGGATTTGTCAGTGTGGAGGTAGTTTCCTTTTCGGATGAGAAGGTAGCCATTCGCAAAAGCTATCTTCAGGAGGAAGCGTGTACCAGCTTTTATCTGGTAAACAAAAAAAACTATGTAGTCGTGTATTGTGATGATTTGGAAACTGTTTATATGAACACAAATATTACATTGGATTCTCTTCCAGATGAATTGAAGCAGGAAGTGATACAGAAAAAATATATGGCAACAGAGGAAGAACTGTATAATTTTCTGGAATCCTATTCCAGCTAGTACATCAAATAATTAATCACGGATATATTATTGGATGAGGTGTGATTTTTCCCATGTAAATCAAAAAACGCAGGTGTAATGGTACCACGCTCAAGTTTTTTGTTGTGTATCAGGGAAAGTACAGATCAGCCAAGTGTCAGTTAATGAATATTCGGTGTACTAGGCTGTCAGGCTTGTCAGCAGGAAGGCAAAATGTTAGAATGGGTATGATAACAGAATCAGTGAGGTACAAGCAGTGGGAAGAATAGCAGTAATAGGTGGAGGTGCTGCTGGTATGATGGCAGCACTGTCCGCTGCCCGTAAGGGAGTTAGTGTAACCATCTTTGAAAGAAATGACCGAATAGGAAAAAAGATATTGGCTACGGGAAACGGGAGATGTAATTTTAGTAACAGAGACTTTTCTGTGGCATACTATTATGGAAATCGGGAGAAGCTGAAGGGCTGTTTCTCCCGGTTTTCCATGGAGGATACCGTGCATCTGTTTGAAGCAGCAGGTATGTTGGTAAAAGACAGACAGGGTTATCTGTATCCCTGGTCGGATCAGGCATCTACTCTCTTAGATATATTCAGACTGGAGTTAGCCCGACACAAGGTGGAAATTTGTTTGGATTCTAAGGTAGAGAAGATTATCCGAGACAAAAAGACAGGAAAATTTCGCTTAGAACCTTGTATAAGCATAAGGGAATATGAAGCAGTAATTCTTGCCTGTGGAGGGTGCGCAGCACCAAAAACGGGTTCGGATGGAAGTGGATTCTTGTTGGCAAGAGACTTGGGACATCGTATGGTTTCTCCTGTTCCTGCTTTGGTTCAGCTCCGTTGCAGTGATTCATTTTTTAAAGCGATTGCAGGAGTAAGGTGTGAGGCAGGTTTGACACTTTGCCAAGAAAGCGGAAAGGAGTCTATGGTGCTGCAGGAAGAATGGGGAGAACTGCAGTTGACAGACTATGGTATTTCAGGGATTCCGGTCTTTCAAATGAGCAGAACAGCTGCCCGTGCCTTGGAACAAAAGAAAAGGGTTGTGGTTTACATAGATTTTTTGCCTCAGATGGAAGAACAGGATTTTCAGTTGTACTGTGTAAAGAAGCTGCAGTCTTTTTCTCCTACCCTGACCATGACCATAGAAGAATTTTTAACAGGGATAGGAAATAAAAAGCTCAATCACCTGTTCATCAAGCTGGCTAATCTATCGCCTGGTCAACCAGTATTTCAAATAAAAAAGAAGGAGTTAAAGAGGCTGTTATATTCTTATAAAAAGTTGAAGGTACATGTGGCAGCTGCCAATTCCTTTGAAAATGCACAAGTGACAGCTGGTGGTGTGGATTTGGAGGAAGTGGATGAAAATCTGGAGTCGGTAAAGCTGCCAGGTCTCTATTTTGCAGGAGAAATGCTGGATGTAGATGGAAGATGTGGAGGATATAACCTGCAGTGGGCTTGGACCAGTGGCTGGATTGCAGGAGAGGAAGCTGCCGGGAAGGCAATTCGCTCCGGGATAGCAGCATTTCCCTGAATAAGATAAGGAAAGAAAGGAGAGGAGGAAGAAGATGATTCGGATAACCCAGATTAAGCTTAAACCGGACGAGGAGCAGGAATGTCTGAAAAAGAAAATCAGAAAGCTGCTGAAGTTAGGAAAAGAGGAATCTTTTCAGTACCAGGTGGTAAGGCGTACTCTGGATGCCAGAAAAAAGCCAGAAATCTTTTACAGCTATACCGTAGATGTAAGTGGTCTTAAGGAGGCTTCCATACTCAAACGCTGCAGAGACCCCAAGGTAAGCCAAATAGAGCCGGTAAAGTACTGCTTTCCAAAACCGGGAAATCGAAAGCTGACATATCGTCCGGTTATCGTGGGGACAGGTCCGGCAGGGTTGTTCTGTGGCTATATGCTGGCTCGTCATGGGTATCGTCCTATCCTGTTAGAGAGGGGAATGGATGTGGAAAGACGTTGTGGAGAGGTGGAGAATTTCTGGGAGACAGGCAAACTCAATCCAGAGTGTAATGTGCAGTTTGGAGAAGGTGGTGCAGGTACCTTTTCTGATGGGAAGTTAAATACCTTGATTAAGGATAAAGAGGGAAGGAATAAGGAGGTACTTTCCATTTTTGTCAAGGCAGGTGCATCAAAGGAGATTCTGATTGAGGGAAAGCCTCATATTGGAACGGATGTTCTGGTACAGGTAGTAAAAAAGATACGTCAGGAGATTCTTGCTTATGGAGGAGAGGTTTGTTTTGACACCAAGGCAACCGACCTGCTAATCCAGAATGGACGGATAGCCGGTGTGGCTACGGAACAGGGAATTATTCCAACGGAAACGGTAGTTTTGGCGATTGGTCATAGTGCCAGAGACACCTTTGAAATGCTGTATCACCGACAGGTACCCATGGAGGCCAAGGCTTTTGCAGTGGGGTTAAGAGTGGAGCATCCTCAAAGGATGATTGATTTTGCCCAGTATGGAAGAAAGGCGGCAGGAGAGCTGCCTCCAGCTTCCTATAAGCTGACTGCCCAGACGAAAGAAGGAAGAGGGGTATATTCCTTTTGTATGTGTCCGGGAGGCTATGTGGTGGATGCCTCCTCCGAAGAAGGCAGATTGGCAGTAAATGGCATGAGCTACAGCAGGCAAGATGGGGAAAATGCTAACAGTGCAGTGATTGTGTCGGTAACTCCGGAGGATTTTGGAACCAGTCATCCTTTAGGAGGGATTGCCTTCCAAAGAAAACTGGAGGAGAGAGCCTTTCAAATCGGTCAGGGTAAGATTCCGGTAGAGGATTATCAGACGTTTAAAAAAGGAATAAAGACACAGGAAGCAGAAGATGAGGATAAAGAAGAACAAACAGAAGAGGCAGGTCAAAATTATCCTCCAGAAAATAAAGGCCGATGGCAGTTTGCTCCAGTACACCAGATTCTGCCTCTGGAACTGAACAGAGCTTTTGTAGAAGGAATGGAGCAGTTTGGCCGAATGATACCGGGCTTTAATGGAAACAGTGTACTACTGTCCGGTGTGGAAAGCCGTACCTCGTCTCCGGTAAGGATTCTAAGAGATAAGCAGGGACAGTCTGCCATAGCCGGTCTCTATCCCTGTGGGGAAGGTGCCGGATATGCAGGAGGGATTATGTCAGCAGCCATGGATGGTTTAAGGGTTGCTGAATGGATTGCCTCACAATATCAGCCCTAGTACAGCGAATATTAATTAACTGCCCCTTTGACTGGTCTGCGCTTTCCATAGCACATATCAAAACACCTCAGCGTAGCACTACTACGCCTGCATTTTTTGATATACACTCTGAAAACCGCATCCTCAGCCAAGGTGTCAGTTATTAATTGTTCGATATACTAGAGAAGGGCGAACAGAGAGTAAAGAAGGAGCAGAAGAAGCATGACAGAAAATAATAGCATAGGAAAAATTTTCAGAGAGCAGTTAAGAGACCGGAAAAGAATCGTGGTAAAGATAGGTTCTTCCTCCCTGCAGCATCCGGAAACCGGAGACTTGGATTATACCAAGATGGATGTTCTGGTCAGAGAATTATGTGATATGCGCAATAGGGGAAAGGACGTGGTGTTGGTTACTTCAGGAGCGATTGCTTTAGGAAAAAAGGCAGTTCGGGTAGAGGAAGTAAAGCATCCCGGCCATGGTCATATGGCGTTAAAACAGGCTTGTGCTGCAGTAGGACAGGCCAGGCTGATGATGACGTATCAGAAGCTGTTTGCTGAGTATAATCAGGTAGCAGCACAGATTCTGATGACGAAGAATACGATTGTAGACAATTTGAATCGTTATAACGCACACAATACCTTTTCTGAGCTGTTTAAGCTAGGGGTTATTCCTATTGTTAACGAAAACGATACCGTAGCTACCTATGAGATTGAATTTGGAGACAATGACAGTCTTTCTGCCATTGTAGCAGCCTTGATAGAAGCTGATCTTTTGATTCTGCTTTCGGATATTGATGGACTTTATACGGACGATCCAAGAAAGAATCAGCAGGCAGAATTTATAGAGATTGTGGAAGAATTGAGTGACGAATTGATGGAGATGGGTAAGTCCTCCACAGGCAGCAGTGTAGGAACAGGTGGAATGAATACCAAGCTGATTGCAGCGAAAATAGCCACCAGCTCAAATATTGATATGGTAATTGCCAATAGTAAGGATATTAAGGTATTACATCGGATTTTGGATGGACAAAATATCGGTACGCTGTTTGTAGGAAATAAAAAGAACTACTTTGATTTGCCGGAATTTGTTGCCAATATGCATAGTGATTAAGGAGGATTTTATGGAAAGTATGGAAAAGAAGATTCAACGAATCAATGCACTTTACCATAAGTCGCAGAAGGAGGGACTGACTGAGGAGGAAAAAAAGGAACAGGCCAGACTGCGCAGTGAGTATGTAGCGAATATCAGAGCCAGCTTAAGGGGGCAGCTCAATAATATTGATATTCAGGAAAAGGATGGCTCTATTACTAATCTGGGAGAAAAATATGGAAACAGGAATGATGAGCAAGAAACAGGTGAGAAGATGGGGGCAGGAGCAAAGGAAGGCACTGACGGAGGCTGAGAGAAAGGCAAAGAGTCAACAGATTGCCAGGCAGGTCATAGAGACAGCACTGTATCAGCAAGCCTCTGTTCTGCTGATTTACATTGATTATCAAAGTGAGGTAGAAACGCAGGAACTGATTCAGGCTGGATGGAAACAGGGAAAAAAGGTTTATTGTCCCAGAGTAGAAGGGAAAAATATGGAGTTTTATCCAATTTTTTCTATGGAAGATTTGGAAGAAGGTTATAAGGGAATCCGGGAACCTTCTATAGAAGGAAGATGTTGCTTTCAGCCCTTAAATTCAGAAGAAGGTTATGGGCTGATGATTCTGCCGGGAACTGCCTTTGACAAAGAAAGAAACAGAATTGGATATGGAAAGGGATATTATGACAGATATCTGGAAAGATATCCGTCTCTGGCTACGATAGGTATCTGTTTTGCTTGCCAGCTGGCAGATTTCATACCGGCTGAGCCTTATGATAAGAAGCCGGATATATTGATTACCGAAAGGGAAACTATTCTTCCTCCTGAACATTAGCGAGGTAGGAAAGGTATCTGACCATTTCCCTTCGATTGTTTCGATTCAGCTTTCCCAAGATAATCACTACATCCTTAAAGGAAACTTCAGAGGTAAATTTTACATCCAGGTTATAAGGGGGCATCTGAGCATCATCAATTCCCAGGATATAGTCAGATGTTACCTGATAGAACTTTGCCAGATTTGCCACATGCCTGGAGGGTAGCTCTCTCTTATTCAGTTCATAATAGGAATAAGCCTGTTGGGAGATACCCAGGTAGTCTGCCACCTCTCTTTGCTTTAGCCGGTGGTTTTCCCTGAGATCTTTAATCCGAATATGTATGCTTACCATATTATTTCTCCTACAGATAAGATTGGTACATCAGTTAAAGATGTACCCCATTAAGTTGTGAAAATAATAGCATACAACAATAGATAGTATATCTAAAAACGACGAAGATATGTAAACAAAAAATAATTTACAAAAAAATGTTGTATATAACCGAATCAAGCAAGTTCTCCACTTCAAGTAGGCTAAGTGGTGAATATTGCTTCGTAATAAAGGGGGATTTACTTGTGTCAGGTGATGAGCAAGTATCTACTTTGATTTGTAGGAAATATTAAAGAAAATAGGACAAAAGGAGGAAAAAGATGATGACAGAATTGACCATAATGGGACAGCAGGCAGTAGCAGCAAAGTATGAGCTGCAAAGGCTGCAGGCAGAGAAAAAAAATAAGGTGTTAAAGGCTTGTGCAGAGCAGCTGCTTCAGGATGCAGCTACTATTCTGGAGGAAAATGAAAAGGATATCAAACGAGGAGAGGAAAATGGGATGCATCCTGGTATGATAGACCGTTTACGGCTGACTCAGGAGCGGTTAAAGGCAATGGCAGAGGGACTGTGCCAGATTGCAGCTTTGGAGGACCCGGTGGGGGAGATTCTGGATACCTTTACCAGAGAAAACGGGATGGTTATCCGTAAAAGAAGGGTACCTATGGGAGTAATTGGTATTATCTATGAATCCAGACCTAATGTAACGGCAGATGCCTTTGGTCTGTGCTTTAAGTCAGGCAATGCAGTAATTTTAAAGGGAGGCAGTGATGCAATCTGCTCCAATATGGCGATTACCGCTTCGTTGAGAAGGGCATTAAAGACCTGTGGGATAGGAGAGGATGCCATTCAGCTGATTGAAAGCACGGACAGAGAGGTTACTGCCCGTTTTATGAAGCTAAAGGAATATGTGGATGTACTGATTCCCAGAGGAGGAGCCGGACTTATTCGCAGTGTGGTGGAAAACAGTACGATACCCGTGATAGAGACAGGTACAGGAAATTGCCATATTTACATAGACGAGACAGCGGATTTTGAGAAGGCCATTCCCATAATTATCAATGCAAAGACCCAGAGGATTGGGGTATGTAATGCCTGCGAATCCTTAGTTATCCATCAGGCAGTCAAGGACAGCTTCCTGCCCCGGTTAGCAGAAGCACTTAAGGAGAAGCAGGTAGAGATAAGGGGGGATGAAAAGGTCTGTGGGATTCTGTCTGATGCCAAGAAGGCTACAGAGGAAGACTATGCAAAGGAATACTTAGATTATATCCTGTCGATAAAGGTGGTAGCGGATATTGATGAGGCTATTGCCCATATTAATAAGTATAATACGAAGCATTCGGAAGCCATTATAACAGAAAATCAGGAGAATGCAGAGAAATTTTTAAATGAGGTAGATGCTGCTTGTGTCTATGTTAATGTCTCCACCCGATTTACCGATGGCTTTGAATTTGGTTTTGGTGCAGAGATTGGCATTAGTACCCAAAAGCTGCATGCCAGAGGCCCTATGGGATTAAAAGAGCTGACCTCCTATAAGTATACAATAGAAGGTAATGGACAAGTGCGTCCATAAGCCTGCTGTACAGGCTTGAGCAGGTATATTAACGGCTGATTTTTGGTAAAACAGCATTCGGTAAAACATAAGAGGGAGGCGATGTGGTCGCTGACTGATGACAACGCCGCAGAGGTAATATAAGAAAGTTCCCTATCTTAGCACTTAGTACATCGAATAATGAATAACTGATACATTGGCTGAAGCGTGGCTTTCAGAGTGCATATCAAAAAACGCAGGCGTAGTGGTACTATACTGAGGCTTTTTGCTATGTGCTATGGAAAGCACAGACCAGTCAAAGGATCAGTTAATTCATATTCGGTGTACTTAGTATACTTAGAGTGGAGAACTTCCTTGATTTGATATATATGATGTTGGGGTCAAAAGCATTTGACCCCTTGATGTTTACTCAGACTTTACTTCCTTCCACAGTTCGTTGTACATCTCGTCGGCTTCCGGTCCCAGATACTGAAAGGTTTCCAGATTAGCATATTGTTTAAGGTCAGGAAAGGCAATTTCTGAATAACGAATATCTTCGTCTTCAATCAGCTCCCTGGCAGCATCGTTAGGGGTAGAATAAGTAATATATTCAAAATTCATCAGTGCAATATCAGGACGGCACATAAAATTAATAAATGCTTCTGCATTTTCCTTATTGGGAGCATCCTTTGTAATCACCCAGGAGTCAATCCAGACATTGGTTCCTTCTTTGGGAATCACATACTCCAAATCCGGATTTTCCCGTTGGGTATAGATGGCTTCTCCTGAATAGATTACCCCAATGGCTGCTTCATTGCCTATCATTTTATCCCTTACCTGGTCGATAACATAGGCCTGTACCAGAGGCTTCTGTTGAATCAGGGCATTTTTTGCTATTTCCAGTTGAGCAGCATCCGTAGAGTTCATGGAATAGCCATTCAGCTTTAATCCTACCATAAAGGCATCCCTGACAGAATCCTGCATGAGAATATTGTCCTTATAGGCTTCATCCCATAGAACGCTCCAGCTGTCTATAGGTTCTTCTACCATGGTTTTATTATAGAGAATGCCTACGGTTCCCCAGCAATAAGGAACAGAATATTTATTTTCCGGATCAAATTCTCTGGACTGCTCCCAGTATTGTTGACCAATATTGGCTTTGGCATGGGGAAGATGGTCAAAGTTTAATTCTGCCAGCATATCATTAGCAATCATCTTCTGAATCATATAGTCAGAAGGGCAGATAACATCATAGGAAGTAGCACCTGCCTCCACCTTTGGATACATAATCTCATTGGTTTCAAATTCATCATAGACTACCCGAATCCCTGTTTCTTCTTCAAACATGGTAATGGTTTCCGGATCCAGATATTCTCCCCAGTTGTAGACAATAACCTGTCCATTTTTACCGGAAGCACTGTTTCCACAGCCTCCCAGAGCTAAAACAGAAGCCATACAAAGACCTGCCATAGCGAACCATTTTTTCATCTTATTCGTCCTCCTCAACATAAAATTATTGTCAACGATTTTATTACTTATCCGGTATTCGTTTTTCTTCCGGTGTCCGGTTGACAAGCATCAGTAAAATCAATACAGTAACAAAAATCAGTGTAGAAAGGGCATACATTTCCGGCTTAATTCCCTTTTTTACCTCCGTATAAATTTTCGTAGACAGAGTATCTACACCGGCTCCTTTGGTAAAATGAGTGATAATAAAGTCATCTAAAGACATCGTAAAGGCCATTAAAAAGCCGGATAGAATACCGGGCAGAAGGTCGGGAAGTACCACCTGAAAAAAGGCACGCAGGGGAGTGGCTCCCAAATCCAGAGCAGCCTCATAGATACTGGGATTAAGCTGTTTTATCCGAGGCATCACACTTAAGATAACATAAGGGATATTAAAGGTGATGTGTGCCAACAGAATGGTTCCCAAGCCAAATTTCAGCCCCAGACTGATAAAAAGCAGCATTAAAGAGATACCAGTAACAATATCTGCATTCAGCATAGGGATATTTGTAATTCCCATAAAAATCGCACGTTTTTGCCGACTCATTCCCTGAATGGCGATACAGGCCACCGTACCGATAACCACAGCAGTAAGGGAGGATAACAAAGCAATCAGCAGGGTGTTCCATAGTGCCTGCATAATCTCCCGGTTTTCCAGTAGGGCAGTGTACCATTTTAAGGTAAACCCTCCCCATTTTGCCCGGGTACGGCTGGCATTAAAAGATAATACAATTAAAGTACCAATAGGGGCATAGAGAAAGATAAAAATCAGTGCCATATATATTTTTTTGACTGTCGTCCTAATCATAGCATATTTCCCTCCCCCTCCTTATCAAAAATAGCAGAAACCACCATATTTAAAATAATAAACAGCATCAGTACGATAGACAGACCACTGCCCAGATGCCAGTTGCTTGCCAGAGTAAATTCTTCTTCAATCACATTGCCAATCAGTAGAATCTTGCTGCCGCCCAGCAGCTTACTGATAACGAAGGTGGTAAGTGCCGGAATAAATACCATAGTAATACCGCTGATTACTCCACCTAAGGAGAGGGGAAAGGTAATCCGCAGAAAGGTTTGCAGTCTGTTGGCGCCCAAATCCTGGGCAGCACTGATGACATTAGGATCAATTTTTACCAGAGCATTATAGATAGGTAACACCATAAAGGGTAAAAAGTTGTATACCATGCCAAGGATAATGGCATAAGGGGTATTAATAATCTGCAGGGACGGCAGATGGAAAAACTCCAGAATCCGGTTGATTACTCCCGTCTTTTCCAGCAATGTCTGCCAGGCCAGTGTGCGCAGCAGAAAATTCATCCACATCGGAAGAATAAAAATCAGCAGAATAAGGCTATGGCGGTTCAGCTTTGCATTTCCTTCTCTGTCAGCCAGAATCATCGCCAGTGGATAGGCCAGTAAAAAGCAGATAAGGGTACTGATTAGGGAAAGTCCTAGAGCATACCATAGTGCCTTGGCATGCTCTGCACTCATGATGTCCAGTACATTTTCCAGAGTAAAGGCACCTGTTTTATCCGTCAGACCATAATAAAAGACCATACCTAAGGGGACGACAATAAAGAGGATAATCCAGGCGGTATAAGGAGCAGCCATCATCTGCCGGGAAAGCTTATGATTCTTCAAGGGAAACCGCCTCCTCATCTTCCGATTCCGGTTTATTCATAATCTGGATATTAAAGGGATCCACCCGAATATCTACCTGAGTACCTACTGCAAACATACTGGTCGAATGCACCAGCCATTCAAAGCCTCCTGCCATAACCTCCATTTCATAATGGACACCTTTAAAAATCAGATGGGTAACGATTCCAGGCAGGGTGCCTTCTCCTGGAGAAACCAGCTCCACATCCTCTGGACGGATGACCACATCTACAGGGGTATGTTGTCCAAAGCCCGTATCCACACAGGCGAATTTAGCGCCCAGAATCGCAACCAGTCTATCCTCCAGCATAATACCATCAATAATATTGCTGTCTCCAATAAAGTCAGCAACAAAGGCATTTTCCGGCTCATTGTAGATATTTTCCGGTGTGCCAATCTGCTGAATGTAGCCTTGATTCATTACCACAATGGTATCCGACATGGTGAGTGCCTCCTCCTGGTCATGGGTAACATAGACGAAGGTAATACCCAATTCATTTTTTAATCGGATTAGCTCGTACTGCATATCCTGACGCAGCTTTAAATCCAAGGCACCCAGAGGTTCATCCAAAAGCAGAACCCGAGGTTCATTGACGATGGCTCTGGCAATCGCAATCCGTTGCTGCTGGCCGCCACTTAAGGAGTCTGGCATTCGCTTTTCATACCCATCCAGATTCACTAGCTTAAGTGCATATTGAATTTTATCCTGAATATAGCTTTTGGACTTATTTTTAATTTTTAACCCAAACGCAATATTGTCTGCAATATTCATATGAGGAAAAAGAGCATATTTTTGAAAAACTGTATTAAGCTGCCGCAGATTAGGCGGCAGATTGGTAATATCCTGTCCATCAAACATTACCCGTCCGCTGTCAGGAGTGATAAAGCCTCCTAAAATCCGCAGAGTGGTGGTTTTTCCACATCCACTTGGACCTAAGAGGGTAAGAAATTCATTTTCATGAATGTTGAGATTGAGTTCATCCAATACCTTTTCCTTAGTGAAGGATTTTGAGATGTCAATCAGGTTGATTAATTCTTTTTGCATAATAAAAGTCTCCGGCATACTTATTTTTACAGAGTGTGTTTGTACTAAAAGCTGGGAGGGGAGCTGACCCACAAAATAACAGCTCCTGTTTTGCTGTTGGCAGTAAGATAATGGGTGGCATCAGGGGAAAAATAGAAGGCTTCCCCTTTTTTGGCATGAATCTGTCGGCTGCCAATGACAATGGTAATACTGCCGGAAAGTACATAGCCAAATTCTTCTCCTTCATGAGGATTGTCCGGGTAGGTGGAGCCACCTGGCTTTAAGGTAAGGCGGATAGGCTCCATCAGATTTTTCTGGGCGTTGGGAATAATCCATTCAATGGTATTTCCCAAGGTTTCATCCACCTTCTCAAAATAGTCATTATCGGAAAAGACAATCTGTTCTTCTTTGGGTTTATCTGAAAAAAACTCCTGAATATCCGTACCCAGACATTGCAGAATATCCATAAGAGTAGCAATAGAGGGGGAGGTCAGCTCACGCTCCAACTGGGAAATAAAGCCCTTGGACAATTCACAGCGGTCAGCCAGCTCTCCTTGGGTCAGTCCCTTCTGTATTCTTAATGCCTTAATTTTATTGCCTATCTTCATCCTACTTCCCCAATATCACAGTTTAAAATTTGATGTTAATAAACTTAAAGTTTACTGTTACTAAACAACAATTATATCAGTCCTTCGGCAGATGTCAAGGGGCAGGAGGAAGAAATTGAAAATTAGCCTATGGTATGCTATAATAAAACACATCCTAAAATAGCATCCCAAAGAAAAAGAAAACAGATGGAGGAGAGTGGAACAAAATGGAAAGTGCAAAGTATGTGGCATACGTTTCCACCTATACGACTGGTATGGGGGACAATCATGGGATAAAGATTTATGATGTGGATTTGGAAAAGGGCAGACTATATGAAAAGGATCAGGTGGAAATTACCAATTCTTCTTATGTAACGATTTCCCATAATCAGAAATATTTGTATTCTATTACTGACTTTGGAGTAGAGGCATATGAAATTCAGAAGGATGGAGAGTTGAAATTTATTAATTTCGGTTCCATCAATGGGATGAGAGGCTGCTATCTATCTACTGATTACCAGGATGAATATCTTTTCGTGGCAGGCTACCATGATGGAAAGATTACCGTGCTGAAGCTGGAAGAAAACGGTGGTGTAGGCAGGATTACCGATGAACTGTTTCATAAGGGACTGGGCAGTATTGCCGAGCGGAATTTCAGACCTCATGTTAACTGTGTTAAGATGACCAGGGATAATCAGTATCTTTGTGCCGCTGATTTGGGAATGGATCATGTAAAGGTGTACCGATTTGACCGGGAGAAGGGAACGATTAAGCTGGCAGATGTTATTAGAAGTGAGCAGGAGTCGGCACCCAGGCACTTGAAATTTTCTCCTGACGGTAGTATCCTCTATATCGTTCATGAATTAAAGAATTATATAGATGTATACAGTTATCAGGAAGTAAACCATACTCCTGAATTTGAAAAAATCCAGACGATTTCTACAGTGAATGATTACCATGCCAGCAATTCTGCGGCCAGTGCCTTGAATTTTTCTGCTGATTTTCAGTATATGGTCAGCTCCAATGCAGGAGACAACAGTGTGGTGCTGTATCGAATCAATCAGGAGAGTGGATTATTAGAAAAGATACTCTGTCTGCCCGTCAGCGGGGACTATCCCAAGGATGCCTCTCTTTTTCCGGATAATAAGCATCTGGTCTCTTTAAATCATGAGTCTAACAGTATGACCTTTTTCACCGTAGACCTGGAAAAAGGGCTGCTCGTGATGAATGGCCCGGAGGTCAGAGTAGAGCAGCCCAACTGTATTATTTTTTATCGCCTTCCTTAGGTTGATAAAAATTTTTTAGGTAACTGATACGGGAGGACATGTTTCCTATTATGGCATCCACCAGTGTAAGAGCAGTCATGGCTTCCACCACAACCACTGCACGGGGGACGATGATAGGATCGTGTCTTCCTTTTATTTTTATTTTTACATTTTCTCCCTCTCGGTTTATCGTTTCCTGTTCTGAAAAAATAGAGGGAGTAGGCTTCACATAAGCCCGGAGTATAAGCTCACTGCCATCACTGATTCCTCCCAGAATACCTCCGGCATGGTTGGTTTTTTTGGAAATCTTTCCATTTTCTATGACAAAGGCATCGTTATTTAAGGAACCATTGGAGGTACTTACCCGAAAACCGTCACCGATTTCAAAAGCCTTGATAGCGCCAATGGACAGAATGGCTTTAGCCAGACAGGCATCCAGTTTATCAAAGACAGGCTCTCCAAGTCCTGCCGGCAGTCCGGTTACCCGACATTCAATGACTCCTCCTGCAGAATCCATATTTTTCATACATTGTTCCAGATATGCCTCGGCCTTCTGGCTGGCCTGGTAGTCAGGCATACAGGTAGGAGTAGACAGAATAGCCTCCCGGTCAAAGGCTGAGGGATTTATTTCAATAGGGCCTATGGATTTGGTGTAGGTAAGAAGCTCTATGCCCAGCTCCTGCAGCAGCTTGGCTGCTACAGCTCCGGCAGCTACCCTGCCTAGAGTCTCCCGCCCGGAGGAACGTCCACCACCCCGATAGTCCCGAAATCCATACTTTTGGTCGAAGGTATAGTCTGCATGACCGGGGCGGTAGCAGGAGGCAATCTGGCTGTAATCATGGGAACGCTGGGAGGTATTTCTCACCATTAAAGAGATAGGGCTGCCAGTGGTCAGACCTTCAAAGATACCGGAGAGAATTTCCACTGTATCGTCCTCCTTCCGGGGAGTGGAAATTTTCGTCTGCCCCGGCTTTCTTCTATCCAGGTAGACCTGAATATCGGTTTCCGACAGAGACAGTCCTGCCGGGCAGCCATCAATGACTACACCTAAGGCTGGTCCATGGGATTCTCCCCAGGTGGTGATTTGAAACTGTTTATTAAATGTTGATCCTGACATGGTTTTCTCCTTACTTAGTTATCACTTTGATTAAAGTGGATATTCGCAATCCGCGAATTCAACTTTGTTGAATTTTACTACTTGCTCATAACCTTACCCCCACTTAGTACTTAGTATATTTGAAGTGGGGGACTTCCTTGATTCGGTTAAAAAGCAGTAATGGAAAGAATAATAATGGTGTCATATTTATTATATAAGAAAAAAAGGAAGCAGGCAAATGAAAATATGGTTTCCTTTGGAAAGGAAGAAAGAGAAAAGATGTATAAATTGCTTAAAACAGAAGGAAGAGCCAAACGGGGAGAGCTGCATACAGTGCATGGTGTGATTCAGACTCCCGTTTTTATGAATGTGGGTACAGCTGCTGCTATTAAGGGGGCTGTTTCCACTGAGGATTTGGAAGGAATTAAGACTCAGGTAGAGCTGTCCAATACCTACCACCTGCATGTCCGACCGGGAGATGAGGTGGTAAAAAAGCTGGGAGGATTGCATAAATTTATGTCCTGGAATAAACCGATTCTAACGGATTCGGGTGGCTTTCAGGTGTTTTCTCTGGCTTCCTTAAGAAAAATTAAGGAGGAAGGTGTCTATTTTAACTCTCATATAGACGGACGTAAGATTTTTATGGGACCGGAGGAGAGTATGCGGATTCAGTCTAATCTGGCTTCTACCATAGCTATGGCTTTTGATGAATGTCCCTCCAGCAAAGCAGAACGCAGTTATGTACAAGCTTCCGTAGATCGTACTACCCGGTGGCTGGAACGGTGTAAAAAGGAGATGGAAAGGCTGAATAGTCTGGAGGATACCATTAATAAAAGTCAGATGCTTTTTGCCATTAATCAGGGAGCTATTTTTTCAGATATCCGAGTAGCCCATGCAAAAATCATTGCGGAAATGGGGATGGATGGTTATGCAGTAGGAGGACTGGCTGTAGGAGAAAGTCATGAAGAAATGTACTATATTCTGGAAGAAACAGTTCCTTTTTTACCCCAGGATAAACCCACCTATCTGATGGGAGTGGGAACGCCTGCCAATATTCTGGAAGCAGTGGAAAGAGGAGTGGATTTCTTTGACTGTGTATACCCGACAAGAAATGGGCGACATGGACATCTGTATACCAATCAGGGAAAGATTAACCTTTTTAATGCCAAATACGAGCTGGACGAAAAGCCTGTGGAGGAGGGCTGTGGCTGTCCTGCCTGCCGACGCTATTCCAGAGCCTATATCAGACATCTGCTGAAGGCAAAGGAAATGCTGGGAATGAGGCTTTGTGTACTGCATAATCTGTATTTTTACAATACCATGATGGAGGAAATCCGGGAAGCATTGGATCAGGGAAGGTTTGGAGAATATAAAAAGAGGAAGCTGGAAGGAATGGAACAACACTAAAAAGTAAAGAAATCATAAAGTGCTTGTATTCTCCCTGGACTTTGTGTATGATGGGTAAGGAATCTACTGTTCACACCCACGCCATGTACTGCGGAGCGTGGAGAGAACGTGTAAATTCAGCCAATGTTTAATATGCAGGCGAGGCTTATGACCATTTACCAGTCAAGCTGGCTGATGGGTGAATGGCAGTGTAAGAGGCTGCCCGGACAGCTGGCTTCATGGAAGGGGCAAGCAAGTAGAAATCTTTAGGAGGAAGTAGAAAATGGGTATTTTGGCAACAGAAGCACAGGCAGGAGCGGGAGTAGGTATAGTAGGGATTCTGTATATTGCAGTTTTTATTGGATTCTTATATTTCTTTATGATCCGTCCCCAGAAAAAGGAACAGAAGAAGATAAATGCTATGCTGGCTGCCCTGGAAATTGGAGATTGTGTTCTGACAAGCAGCGGTTTCTATGGTATTATTATTGATATTACAGATGATACAGTGATCGTGGAATTTGGAAATAACAAAAACTGCCGTATTCCCATGAAGAAGTCTGCAATTCAGCAGGTAGAAAAGGCAGAGGTATAGGAAAACAGGAGGGTAACAATTATGAAAAAGAAAATGATGGTATGGATGGTAGCAGTAGCCTGTACATCCCTGATGATGGCTTGTGGAGGAACGGAAAAGCCGACCGGTCAGGAGGAGACTCAGCAGCCTGCTGCCCCGGCTACAGAGCAGCAGGCTTCAGAGCCTTCTACAGAAACACCGGAAACAACTACAGCGCAGGAGACACAGACTCCGGCAGAAACAGATCCAACCTTAACCTATGTACAGGAGTCTACACCCGCAGATGCTACTTATGCACAGGAGGATTATGTTCCCGATCCTTCTTATGCTGAGGAGTCCTATGTAGATCCTTCAGCGGCAGAGGAATAATTTAGACAGAATATAGAATGACATAAACAGAGGTATTGCAGAATGGCCGACAGGCTTTCAGCAGTACCTTTTTGTTATTTCGATAAAGGCAGGCGATGTCCGTTGCCATTTACAGGTCAGCTGGCTGACGAGTGATGAGTAAGATTTTATGTTACTTTTCAGACCCATGCCACATACTCTGCTGCGGGGCGTGGAGAAAACACATAAATTCAGCCAATGCATTGCCTGCCTCGCCGCAGGCGACTTTATATGCAGGCAACGATTTTATTAGGCACAGCAACACCCTTTCTATAACAGACTTGAAATTTGCAGTAATATAATATATTATGGTAAAAGTAAGCTTTTAAATTAAGGGAGTGAAGATGGGGATGGAATTAAAGATTACATGTATTCCGGGCGATGGTATCGGCCCGGAGATTATAAATGAAGCAAAAAAAGTCTTAAATCAGGTAGGAAAAAAGTATGGTCATCAGATACAATATACGGATATTCTGATGGGTGGTGCTTCCATAGACGTTCATGGAGTACCGTTGACCGATGAGGCTATTGCTACAGCAAAATCAGCAGATGCTGTGTTGATGGGCTCCATCGGAGGGGACACCAGTACCTCTCCCTGGTATAAGCTACCGCCTCATTTAAGACCGGAGGCAGGGTTATTGGCGATACGCAAGGCACTCAATCTGTTTGCGAATTTAAGACCTGCTGTACTTTACAAGGAGCTGGCAGGTGCTTGTCCGCTGAAGACGGAAATCAGTGATAAAGGCTTCGATATGCTGATTATGAGAGAGTTGACCGGCGGTCTCTACTTTGGAGAGAGAAAGACGATAGAGGAAAAGGGAGTAAGAAAAGCCATAGATACGTTGACCTACGATGAAAATGAAATTCGTCGTATTGCGATTAAGGGCTTTGACATTGCCCGGAAGAGAAGGAAGAAAGTAACCAGTGTAGATAAGGCGAATGTACTGGATTCCTCCAG